>NZ_JBHXCW010000002.1:0-34426 GCF_042725365.1 Lentzea sp. NPDC060358
ACCGAGCACGCGGCGGCGGGGAGCAGGAGGGCACCGGCTTGCAGCGCGCCACCACCGGTCGCCCTCTCGATCAGGGAGGGAGCGACGAACAGCACCCCGTAGTAGCCGGCGAAAACCGTCGCGCCGACGAATCCGGCGGACAGGAAACCGCGGGCACCGATCACGCGTCTCGGCACGAATCCGCCGGGTATGCGCCGCACACGCCACCACAGGCCGACGGCGGAGAGAGTCCCTGCGGCCGCCACGACGACCACCACCTCGGCGGACAGGCCGACCGAGTGCGCTTGCAGCACCGCGATCAGCGAGGCGGCGACCACCGACAGCATCGCCGCACCCAGCACGTCGAACCGCTCGGCCGCGCTGTTGGCGACATGAGTGGTGATGCGCCGGCGCGGCAGCACCGCCGGCAGGACCGGAAGCGCGAGGACGGGGATCGCCAGCACCGCCCGCCAGCCCAGCCACTCGGTCCCCGCCCCGCCCAGCAGGGTCCCGCAGGCCGACGCCGTGGCGCTGACGGCGGCGATGACTCCCAGCGCGCGGGTGCGTTCCGGGTGGGCAACGGCGGTGGCCAGGGCGAAGACGGCGATCACGGTCGCTCCCGCTCCGGCGCCGCCGACCAGCCGACCGGCGACCACGACCGGCAGACTCGGTCCCGCTCCCGCGAGCGCGGAGCCCGCGGCGAGCGCCACGACCCCGGCGACCAGCACGCGGATCGGGCCCCACCGGGCCATCAGCCCGCCCGCGATCGGCATCGCGAGCGCCGAGGTCAGCGACCACGCCGCGAGCACCCACGCCGTGGCTCCGAACGGGACTTCGAGCCCGCGGGCGATCTCCGGCAGTGCCACCGACGGTGCTCCCAGCGCCACGTACTGGGGCAGCACCAGCAACCCCAGGACCAGTCCGAGACGGCGCCCGTCCGGGACGCGGTCCGACTTGTCGCCGTCAGTCTCGTCAGGCGGCACGGTCGCCCTCCTCCCGGTAGCGTGTGACATGTAAAACCAACTAGGAATGTCACACTACGAACGGCGGTGAGACACGTCAAATGCTTGATGCGTGTTACGACACCTCGGTGGTCCAGTCGGCCGTCGACCTCGCCAACACCCTAAAACCGGTCAGGGGAGAGGACTTCCTCGAGTCCGTGGGGCAGCTCCACGACTTCCTCGACGACCACCCCGCGCTCGGGCCGGTCAAGCCTTCTGAGCCGGCCGAGCAGCACGCGGCAGGTGCCCGGTGGAGTCTCACCGAGGAGGACCTGGCGGAGGTGCGCTCGGTGCGCGAGACGGTGCGTGCCGTCCTGGAACGGGCGAGCACCGACGCGGCAGGAGCGGTGGCCCTGGTCAACGACGGTCTGCGGCGCAGCCGTGCGACCCCGGTGCTGCGCGTGGGCGACGGCGGTTGGCGGACCGAGGTCGTCTCCGGCACCGATCGCTGCTCGGCCCACCTGGCCGCGGCCATGTTCGGCGCGCTGGCCTCCGTGATCGCGACCCTGGGCCCGAACCGTCTCGGCGCGTGCGCCGGGCCGAACTGCCGCGGCACCTTCGTGGACCTCTCGCGCAACGGCTCGAAGCAGTACTGCACTCGTGCGTGCGCACACCGGGTCAGCGTCGCCGCCTACCGCAGTCGCAACAACCCGGGCTGACCGTCGCACCTGCGGACCGGGTCGGCCGGCGCAGCCGTCGAACGGTTCGACGATTCCGAAGCCGACATTGGACGATCGCAGGGGAATCCGCGATCGTTGCCGGGGAGCTGTTCTGTCCGGCGCCGTCCACCGGACAGCGTCGCATTCGTCCGCCGCCGCGACGGCATCCGGACGACTAGTGATGGGGCATCTCATGGCAATGATCACCGCACCCGGTCGTCACCGGGCAGGACCACCGCGCAAGACCCGGCCGTCGCGCCGATCGACGGCCGCCCTGGTGGTGGCGGCGTTCGCCGCCTCGCTGGGCCTGGTCGTCACCGCGTCCCCGGCCGACGCTGCCACCAGCCAGTTCCGCGGCATGAACTGGGCTGTTCTGGGCGACAACTTCAGCACCACCGCGCTCGTGGTGCAGGGGCTGAACAAGTCCGACAGCAACGCCACCGTGCGCGCCAAGGCCAACGCCGTCTACGACGACATGGCCGCCACCCTGGGGGTCAACACCGTCCGGTTGCCCGTCAACACCCACACCGTGGCCGACACGACCTGGTGGAACGCCTACCGGGGCGCTGTCGACGCCGCCACCGAACGCGGGTTCAAGGTGATCCTCGCCTACTGGGAGGACGGCGCCGCCTCCCGCGGCAGGATCACGAACATGGACGCGTGGAACGCGATGTGGTCCAGCGTGACCAACACCTACGGCTCGAACGGCAACGTCTACTTCGAGCCGATGAACGAGCCGGTCGGCTACAGCTCGGCGGAATGGCGTGACGTCGCCGCGAACTGGCTCGGCCGGCACACCTCGGCGGTGCCCTCCCGGGTGCTCGTCGGTGGCGTCGGCTACAGCCAGGACCTGCGGGACGTCTGCACCGACAGCCGCTTCGGCTCGACGCTGTTCTCCTTCCACCACTACGCCTTCTTCTACGAGGCGATGACGTACGACCAGTTCCGCGCCCACATCCAGACGCGGCTCGGCAACTGCGCCTCCCGCGCGGTCGTCACCGAGTTCGGCGCACCCATGTCCACCGGCCTCGACTACGGCGATGCGAACAGCGGTGAGAACTTCGTGCGGTACATCCGAGCCATCGCCCAGGTCATGCGCGACAACAGGATGGGCGGCACCTACTGGCCCGCCGTCGGCGGCAAACCCGGCAACATCGGCTACGACCACTACTCGATGTACGCCATGAGCGGCAGCGGGACCACCCTCGACCTGACCGTCCGCAACCCCTCCGGGGCCGAGCGGCTCCGGTACGCCTGGGGTGACAGCACGAACCCACCTGTGAGGACGTACTACCGGATCACCGCGCGGCACAGCGGCAAGGTCATGGACGTCCAGCAACCGAACACCCAGAACGGCGCACGCGTCGGTCAGTACATCTACAACGGCAACCCCTGGCAGCAATGGGAGTTCCAGGACGCCGGCAGCGGCTACTGGCGCATCGTCAGCCGGCACAGCGGCAAGTGCCTCGACGTCACCAGTGCGTCGACCGGCGACGGCACCGAACTCGTCCAGTACACCTGCGGCAGCGGCGCCAACCAGCAGTTCCAGATGGTCGCCAACGGCAACTACTTCCAGCTGCGGGCACGGCACAGCGGCAAGTGCGTCGACGTGCCGGCCGCTTCTACGGCGGACGGTGCGATCCTGAAGCAGTACTCCTGCAACACAGGCACCAACCAGCAGTGGGAACGCACGCCCGTCTGATCGTCGTGCCCGATGCGTCAGCGCAGGGGCGCGGAACACCACGGAGGTGCCCTGCCACGAGGACAACGACCTGCTGCACGCGGACCAGGACGGCGTGGTTCTGCTGCCTGGCGCGTCAGTCGGTGTAGGCGCCGGCGAGGATGTCGTCGATCAGACCGGGTCCGGTGGGCTCCCAGCCGAGCATTGCGCGGGTGGCTTCACTGGAAGCGGTCATCGTCTGCCCGAAGAAGTGCCCGACGACGCCGAAGTGCGCGTCGGCGTCGGCCGGATCGATCGATGCCGTCGGCAGGCGGAGCACCTTGCCGAGCGCTTCGGCGATCGCCTTCGTCGAGACGCTCGCCTCGGCGACGGCGTGCATGCGGGTACCGGCGGGGGCGTTCTCCAGCCCGAGCCGGATGAGGCGAGCGGCGTCGGTGACGTGCACCGCGGACCACTCGGACTCTCCTTCGCCGATGTATCCGGACACGCCCTGCTTGACGGCTGCGCTGGTCAGCCAGTTCACGAACCCCCAGTCGCCGTGTCCATGCGTGCTGGGTGCGAACCGGACGGCGATGCCGCGGACCTCAGGGGAGCCCAGCACGAGGTTCTCGGAGCCCCCGCGGTCGGAGTCCGGGCCGACCGCGGGGGATGCGTCCGATTCCAGGACAGGGCGTCCCTCGACGATCTCGGAAAGCCCGTTGGCGACGACGAACGGACCTCCCGTGCCCTCGAGGCCGCGCAGAAGGGCTTCCACGGCACGTCGCTCGGTGCGGTCGTTGCCCCGGGGGTCGGCCCAGTCGTGCTTGTTGGCCAGATGCACGACGGCCTCGGCCCCGGCAGCGCCACGCCGAAGTGCGTCGATGTCGTCGAGGTCGCCCGCCCACGGCGTGGCGCCCTTGGCCGTCAGCGTCGCGGCGGAGGCGGCCGACCGGGCCAGGCCGATGACCTCGTGACCCGTCTGGAGCAGTTCGTCGACCGTGGCCGATCCGATCCAGCCGGTGGCACCGGTGATGAAGACGCGCATGACGTGCTCTCCCTCCGCCCTGTGCGGGCGACTTCGGGCCCCGCTATTTCGGGGCACCGTGTCCTGTAACGGTAGGATGTATCGGTGCATGGTGTCTAGTAATTTGGTCGTGTGATCTGGCTCAGCGGTCGCCGGACGTCGCGGCCAGCGCTTCGGCCGCCTTGTGCGGAGCGGGCTCGTGGTTCCCGGCTGCGGCCGGAAGGTTCGCGGTGAAGCTGTTGGTCAGGATGGTGCCGACGACGCCCAATGTGCTGCCGAGTTCGCGGGCGATGGACTGCAGACTGCCGGTGACACCGACCTGCTGGGGAGGCAGGGCGGTGGAGAGTTCGGCGCTCAGACAAGGCAGGGCGAAGCCAGTCCGGATGACCACCAGCCAGACGGCACAGGCGAAGTAGGGCGCATTGGCCGCTGCCAGGTTGGTCGCCGCGACGAGGCCGACGACGAGCGCGGTCGCGACGCACGCGCATGCCGGCACCGCGCCGGATCGGACGGTGCCGCCGAAGACGACGGCACTGTCAGATTTCGCTACTCGCGGGTGCCGCCGTAGTCGCTCACCTTGCCGCGCCAGAGGGTGTGCGGTGCGGTCTCGACCGTGGAGCAGGGATCGTCCATCCGGAGCTCGATCCAGACCCTGAGTCCGAGGCGGAGATCGCCGAGGGCGAAGTCGGGGTAGGTGTGCCACCTGGCCGCGTTGGCCAGGGAGTAGTCCTGGAGCACGCGTGAGCGCTGGGACTCGTTGAGCTTGGCGAGGAACGCCTTCGCCTTCTTGACCACCGCCGAACCTGACTGGACACGCGGGTCGAGCGGTCCGATCAGAGCTGGGGTCGGCGCGGGTGGCAGTGGCGCCGACTGCGCTCCGAGGGCGTGCGCGGGAAGGGGCACAGCCAGAAGCACCAGGCCTGCGATCACCAAACCTGCTGGTCGACGCCATCGAGAACCCCTGTGAGGCATCTTGTCCGTCCTTTGCTGCATGTGACGTCAGCTTCGGGTTTCGGTACACGTTGCCCTGCAATGTAAGGTCCGTGTGCTGTACGGCCGTTGAGGAGCGAAGATGAGCAGCGAGCACGGCAAGGTCGGGCGCCCGCGCAGTGAGCAGGCTCGCGCGGCGATCCTGCACGCGGTCGACGACCTCGTTGTCGAGCTCGGGTACAGTGCCGTCACGCTCAAGGGCATCGCCGAGCGGGCCGGGGTCTCGCGGCAGACCGTCTACCGCTGGTGGTCGACGAAGGCGGAGATCCTGCTGGAGGCGAGCGCGACCGATGCCCGCCAGGAGCTGGAAGTGCCGCACCGGCAGGACCCGGTGGACGACCTCACCGCCTACCTCGACGCGCTGATCGTCTTCCTCACCACCTCGGACGCCGGGCGTGCCTACCGGGCCCTCGTCGGGGAGGCCCAGCACGACGCGACGGTCGGTGAGCTGTTGCGCGGCAACGACCCCATCGGGGACAGCGCCGCCGTCGTCCTCGAACGGGCGCTGCCGGCAGGATCTCTGTCGCTCTCGATGCCGCAGGCGACCGCGAGGCTCGTCGGACCGGCGTTCTTCTGGGTCGTCAGCGGACGAGATCCAGGCGCACTCGATCCGCGTGAGCTGGCGATCGACTTCATCCGGCAGGCGACGCACAGCGCTGCCGAGGCTTCATCCCCGACGACGCGGGCCGACGGGTCGCGCAGGTGCAACTCCGGGCGGGAGGATGACGAGCTCCCGCCGACAGCGGAGGCGCTCATGCCCTGCCGCAGGGCTTGCAGTTGGGGTGGGCGCAGGACTACAGCATGAACGGCGGGACCGCGGAGGCGAAGACGATGCTGTGCAGTCGCTCGTTGTCGTGCTCGGTGACGTAGCGGGCGACCTCGCCGCTCCCTGAAGATGAACGGGCCAGTGCCTCGACTGCCCATTCGTTCCGGATGCGTCCGCTGGGCTTCGGCTAAGCGTGCCTGGCCGCGAGTTCCTGCAGAACCGCGAGTGCCTCGTCGGCGTGAGCGTTGAACCCCAGCTCGCTCTTGACCACTTCGAGGATCACACGGTCGGTGTCGATGACGAATGTGCGTCTCCTGGCGTGCAGAAGACCGAACCGGCGCCACGCTCCGTACTGTTTCGCAACCGCGCCGTCCAGATCGGACAGCAGCGGGTAGCCGAAGCCGTGGGTGGTGGAGAACCGGTGCTGCGCCCCGGTGGCGTCGGGACTGATCCCGATCCGGTGTGCGCCGACGTCGGCGAACTCCTTCGCCAGGTCGCGGAAGTGGCAGCTCTCGGCCGTGCAACCGCCGGACATCGCGGCCGGGTAGAAGAACAGGACGACCGGGCCGGTGGCCAGGAAGTCTGACAGCGTGCGCGGTACGCCGGCGTCGTCAGGAAGCGTGAAGTCCGGCGCGATGTCTCCTTGCTTCATGCGAGGGGTTCGGAGTCGTGCGCGGCGCGGATTGGTCCTGCGGAGAAAGGGTGCGGCCCCGAGGCTTACTCGATGGTCTCGTCGATTCTGAGACTGCACCGGAGAGGTGACGGCCGTTCGGAGCACTGCCCTGTGGACAGTGGTGCCTTGCGCCACCCGTCGGCGCAAATCGACATGACGTGCGCCTCAGTGATCCGAGTGAGTGTCGGCTCCGCACAGAGGGTGGGCAGGTGACGAACGAGGAGCTCGATGCTGGAGCGAGCCAGGCCTAGTTGAGCTAGCCCGGGTCGGAGCCTGGCCGGGCACGGGGACGTGCTGCCGCGCGCGGGTCGTTCGCGGTCGTGCACCAGCCCGTTCACGTGCCGTGGGAGCGTGCCGCTATGGCACGTCAGCCGTCGTCGGTACCGGTGAACCCGTCGAGCATGAGCTGTTCTGCGGGAGCCGGCGGACCGTGAGGGTGGGTGAGGTCGCGCAGAAAGCCGTTGTCGCGGGTGAATCGGTGGACCTTGATCCGTGCGGCGATGTCGTCGGGGATGTCGTTGTCGATGATGATGAGCTGGTAGGGGCGCTGTCAGGACTGCGGGATCACGCCGTCGTCGCGTTGCTGCATCAAGTCCAGGAACCTCCGGTAGACCCGGTACGACAGGGCCTTATCGAGCTCGTTGGCGCCGTAGTTCTTCTGCGGCGAGTCGACCATGAGCAGTGACGGCAGGGCGTTTTGCAGCGTGTAGTTGAGCAGGGTGAGGCTGTAGGCGATGCTCAGCGCGGCGCGGGCACCCCCGCCGCGCTGACTGAAGCGCTGGTCGTCGACCCGGGGCCGCATGGTGTCGCGGTCGATGCGGGCCAGGCCCGTCGCGTTGGGCAGCTCGATGCCGCCGACGATGCGGCGGAACAAGTTGTTGACCGGGTCGAGGACGTCATCGAGGTTCATTGGCGCGTCACACCTCCTCAACCTTGATCAAATAGTCGCCCAGTAATTGACATGGAAGCTCGAAGGCGCCTGAAGCAGCAGACGCCTTCACGCTGGTCGCTTGACATGTCGATGCACTTGAAAGACCGGTGCATCGACATGTCAAGCGCTGCTCATCGACTCCCGCACCACCGTGCCGCGTTCGGCCGGTCTGTCGGTCTCCCCGGACATCGTCGATGCCCTGCGCAATCGGCCCGCCCTGGGCAGCCATCCCGGCGACGTCGTCACCATCACCCGCCTGGCCGCGTCCGGACCCGTTGTGCGCGGTGCGGTCCGGATCACCGCGTCCACCACCGCGGCCCCGGCGCACGTCCGTCAGACGTGACTAATCCTCGCCCTCGCCGGGGCTGCGGTCCTCGTTCTCGCCGCGCTGCTCGGGGCCGCGATCTCCCGCCGGGGCACCCGCCCTCTGCGTGCACTGGAACACGCCACGTCGCCTTCGCCGACGGTGTGCTGTCCCACCTGCTCGCCGCCCAGAACTCGTTCGCCGCCGAAGCCTCCGACCAGGTGGAGACACCACTGACCGCGCTGCGGCTGCGCCTGGAGAATATGGAACCCCGGACGCGCACCACGACCTCGACGACACCCTCGGCGAGATTGACCGGCTCGACCGCCTGGTGCACGGCCTGCTCGCGTCGGCGCGCCTGGAAAACAGCGCGACCAAGTCCCGCTCGGTCGACGTCGACGCAGTCCTCGCCGAACGCGCCGAGACCTGAACAGCAGGTGGGCGAACATTCGCGAGCTCAGGTCACGCGTTGGCCCAGGACGAAGCAGCAGGGCACCTTCGGTGGCCACATACCGACGTCCAGCACTCCGGTGACACACGCCTTGGACACCAGCTCCACCCGGTTGACCGCGTTGAAGCGCCGCTGCATGCCCTTGACGTGGTAGTCGACCGCCTGCCTGCTGAGGTGCAGGCGATCGGCTATCCGCACGCTGGAGAGACCCGTCGCGACGGCTTCCAGGATCATCGAGTCGAGCCGGGACAGGCGGTGATGCGGCCGGAGGCCTGCGCTTTCCGCGGTGCGGCATCTCGCGCAGTCCACCAGGTCCCCGGCGCCGGCGACCTCGGCCGGTCCGAGGCCGCTGAACGCCGCGTTCTCGGCGTTCACCTCTTCATTTCTCTGCACGCGGGTGCGGAGAACGTCGAACCAGTTCGGCCCGTCGCCCCTCCGACAGACCGGGCCTCTCCCACCCGCTGGTCGTGGCGGCGATCGTGTCGGCCGGGGCGGCCGGGCCGGGCGTGGTGGTGCCGAGGCCGATGCCGGCATTGGCGACCAGGGTCGCGACGAGCGCGACCTGCCGCGGCATTCGCCTGTCACGTGGTCCGACGTCGATCGCGCTGTTCACGTCCCCGTTCCCGGTGCTAGTGGTGTCCATGCGGCAATCATGTGGAATCGCGATCCCTGCGCGTTCCGTTTGCGATACCTCCCCGCGGGAATCAGAGGGGAGACGCGCGTCGCGTCGGCCTGGACGAGGAGCCGCCCCGGCTCGCGGACGTGCGACGGGCGGCCGGTACGCCCTCCGGCGTGGTCGTCGCTGAGGATCTTCCGCAGCCACAGCGCGTGGACGCGTACGGTGCGGCGCGTGAGGCCCGAGCCGCCACCGTCCCACAGTCCTTCGGAGAGATCTTCCACGGACACACATTCGTTCGCCCTGACGAGCAACGCGGTGAGGAAGGTCTGCAGTTTGCCCGAGGTGAGCCGGATCGGGCTCCTGTGCCGTTCAATGAGAAGCGGCTCCAGAATTCCGAATCTCAAAGCTGAAGGCGCTGTCTCCTGCTGAGGTGTGGCGCAATCCAGGTCGAGAACAGCCGTGAAGTCTTCGCGCGCTGGGCGACGTGGCCGCTCCGGCTCTCGTCACGAACCTGGACCTGCTCCACGTGAAGTGGTGTCCACGAGGGCACGGCCCCGCGTCCCGGTACAGGGAACCCGTGACTTGCCCGGCTGGCGATCCGTCGCCGGCCGCGAAAGTCGAGCATCATGCCACCTCAGATGAGGTCTCCTGGAGCCGAGAACGCTCGCCTAACTCCTAGCCGAGGGGACACGGGACCGGCGGCAACGATCAAGGATTGGTGGTCAACCTGCGATGAAATCGATCGCTCGCGAAGAGGCGTCGGATGTAGTGGAGCGCGCAGGCTCGTTGTTCGGCCGAGTCTGTCGCAAGTGGACGGTGCTGACCATGCGGGTGTTCGGCGAGGTCGTCGGGGAGGTCCGCTTCACCGAGCTTCGGCGGCGCCTGCCTGGGATCTCCCAGAAGATGCTGTCCGCGACACTCCGTTCCCTGGTGGTCGACGGGCTGATCTTCCGCCGGGTCGAGGACGCGGTGCCGCCGCAGGTGTTCTACCGGCTCACTGACCTTGGGCGATCCCTCAAGGACCCCCTGACTGCCCTGTGGGACTGGGCCGACGACAACGCGCTCGAGGTCGAGGCGAACCAGTCGGAGCGGCAGACCGCAGGCGGGCGCCCCGGTCACGTTCGTGCCGGCTCGCGGCGGTCCGCGGAGTACTCCCTCAGCAACGTCCGGAACATCGCGGAGTCGATGTACCTGGACGGAGACTGACTTCCAGGGCGACTACTCGAGCCCGTCGGCGAGGACGTCAACGCTGCGGTGGGCGGGGCCATGGCAGGGGCCGGTCGGTCGTCTGCGCGTGATCAACGGCGTGAGCGTTCGTTCGTCACCCGAGCGCCGGTTCGCATGTTCGCTTCCTGGTCTGGTGAGGAGTCCGGTGATTCTGCGGCAAAAAGTCTCGGTCGAGGGTTCGGATCCTTCGGGATCGGCTGGCGTGCGCCGAGCGCCGTTGATGTGGTCTCAGGAGAAGTACTGGTACTCGTACCACCTTCCGCTGCCCGACCTCGACAGCGCGAAGTGCGAGATGATCCTGCCGATTCCCGGTGCGGGGGTGGAAGTTGAGGTCGTGCTGGCGGCTGTTCGGAAGCTCGTCTCCCGTCACGAGGCGCTGCGCACCCTCTACCCTCTGGACCGAGACGGCATTCCCTACCAGATGGTGCTCGATCGCTCTGAGGATCTGCTGTTCCTCCGCTGGGAGGGCGATGATCCGGAGGATGTCGAGGCGATCTTTCACGAGCTCTTCTCGTTGCCCATGGATCCGGCCGTGGATCTTCCTCTGTGCGCCGGTGTCGCGGTCAAGGGCGGTCTCGCGACGGTGCTCGTCCTGATCTTCAACCACATCTCGGTGGACGGGGCCAGCATACCGGTGCTCCGGGCGGATCTGGAAAAGCACTTGGGACTCCCCGGAGGTGAGGAAGCTGCCGCGACGGGTGTGCGGCCGATGGGGATCCAGCCGCTCGAGCTCGCGCGGCACCAGAGGTCTGGGGTGCACGACTCGATGCATCGCAGAGCGTTGCGGCACTGCGGCGACGTTCTGGATTCCGCGCCAGCGGCCCAGTTTCCGCGCTTCCGGCCGTTCGTGGTCCGAGATGGCGAGGAAAACGTCAGTGAGCGTTACCGGCGGGTCACCCTCCATTCTCCACAGCTCTTCTCGGCTCTGCGGGAGATGTGCCGGAAGCGCGACTTCACCCTTTCCTCGCGGATCTCTGCGGTCTTCGCGGTCGCCGTTGCCGCCCTGTCCGGAAACCCCGGCGCTGTGATGAGGATGAACTTCTCGAACCGGTTCGAGGAGGTTCTGGACTCCGTCGGCTGCTTCTTTCAGGAAGCTCTGGTGCCGGTAGGTGTGGATCCTGACGCCACGATCGCCGAACTGGTGTTGCAGAGTCGCAAGAGCATCTTCGAAGGAGTCAGGCACGCGCAGTACTCCTATCTGGAGTTTCGGGACCGCAAAGCGCAGGTCGAGCTGAGGCGTGGTGCGCCGATCCGGCTGGGAGTCATCCTCAACTGCGGTGACCGGTTTGAGGAGTCGTTGCAGGCCGGGGACGTGCCAGCCGGACCTTTGCCAGGCAGCACCATGAAAAGGCTCGACTGTCGTTGGCGCGACGACGAGACCGACCTCTGCCTCAGGGCCTATCCGATGAACGGCGACGTGGTCCTGGATCTGGTCGCGCACAAGAGCGTGATCGAGGAGGAGCAGATCGACCGATTGCTGAATGGGATGGAGCAGTTCCTCATCGCCTGGGCGAACGACGCGGAGCTGGCGAATGCGACCGTCTCGGATGTGGTCGCGCGGTTCGGGCTGCCGACCTTCCGGCGCAGCGAAAAGTGGGCATACGTCGATCACAGCTGGGTGGACACGGCGAAACTGGAGCGAGTCATCGGTTCGGTCGAGGGTGTCGAGTCAGCTCGTGTCACCGTCGAGGAGCGTCCTCTGCGGGGAGGGACGCTCCTCGCTCGGCTCGCCGGGCGGTCGCACGTCCAGGCGGAAGTCCGGGCGCGCGTCCTGGCTGCCCTGCGCGTGGAGAAGGACCTCATGTGCCCGCACGAGTTCGTGTGGCTCGACGCCCCAGCGGCCGTGCAGTCGGCCGCGCTCGCCGCGGGCGCGATGGTGACGGATGTGCGCGGACTGGACACAAGTGCGCGCAACGAGGCGTTGGTGAGAGCTCTGCGGGGCGCTCTGGGCGACAGCGTGATCGATCTGGAGTCTTCGTACGTCGGCCAGGGCGGCCGTGCCGTGCTGGCCCCCGCAGCGGTGAAACGGTTGGCGCAGCAGGGTTATGAGGGTCCCACGCCAGACGACCTGTTGGGGCCCTGGCCTTTGCGCGTGGTGGCCGGGCTCTGCCTCCCGGTCCGCACCCCGGTCGTCGGTTGAGCGACGCCGCGTTGCGGTACCGCTCGCTCTCGGAGCCACGCGCGAATTCGGCGACGGTGCGAATGATCGCAGCTCGAAGTCGGTAACCCGCGTGTTAGTACCTGTTTCGGAAGTGCCTTCTTCCGCAGAGTACTTCGTTGGCATAGCTTCGTGTTGCAGACAGATCAAGTCGATTCCGATTTGACGTGGTTGTGCGGAGGAATGTCCTGTGTGTAACGTCCTTGGAAATCGCACGTTATGGTGAGCGGCGGACCGCGACATCGAATGCCGGCCGTTGTCACGATTGTGGCTTTGACCATCTCGGTGTTGTTGTCACCGGATTTCTCACCGGCCTTTGCCGAGGCGGGCGGGACAACCGTCGGCGACCGTCGGTCGGAGTTGGTCGGACACGGTTATCGCGCCGAGATCCGGCGGACGAGCTACGGGATCCCGCACGTTCTGGCGGCCGATCTCGGAAGCGTGGCGTTCGGGCAGGGCTGGGCTTATGCCGAAGACCGGTTGTGCGACCTGGCGGACCAGGTCGTCAAGGTCCGGGGCGAGCGCTCGCGGTGGCTGGGAGCCGGTCCGGGAGACCAGTACCTGGCCTCCGACGTCGGCTACCGGGCGATCGGCCTGGTGGAGATGGCGAGGCAGGCGCTGCCGACGCTCACCCGCGATTCCCGGTCCATGATCGAGGGCTACGCCGCCGGGTTCAACCAGTACCTCGCCGGCGTCGGGCCACGAGGTGTCCGCGGCTGGTGCGCGGGACAGCCCTGGGTTGGACCGGTGTCGCCGGTCGACCTCCTGGCCTATCAACAAGATCTCGCCCTGGTCTCGAGCGGGAGGGTGGTGCTTCCGTCGATCGCCATGGCGCAGCCGGCGGGCGCCGGGGTGAAGGCGGATCTGCGGGTTCCGGCCACGTCCGTGGCTGACGCGGTCCGTTCGCTGTTCGCCGACCGGAACACCACCGCGGCGCTCGGGAGCAACGGCTGGGCCATCGGCGGTCAGCGCTCCGCGAGCGGCGGCGGAGCGCTGCTGGCCAACCCGCACTTCCCGTGGCAGGGAGAGTTGAAGCTCTGGGAGAGCCACCTGACGGTTCCCGGGGTGCTCGACGTCTACGGCGCCGCGGTCGGCGGCCTGCCCGGGGTGCAGATCGGGTTCAACCAGAAGGTGGCGTGGACCCACACGGTCGCCCAGGGACCCAGGTTCACGTTCGCGCGGTACCGGTTGGTGCCCGGACAGCCCACCAGCTACTACATCGGCGACCGCGTCCTGCGCATGCGGGCCAAGACGGTCACCGTGCCGGTGAAAGGCGCTGACGGCCGGCTGGGCGAGGTGATCAGGACGACGTGGTTCGGTGAGCACGGGCCGGTCGTGGACCTGTCGTCGATCGATCCGAGCTTCGGCTGGACCCTGACGAGTGCGATCGAGTTCCGGGACGCGAACGCCGGAAATTTCCGGCTGCTCGACTTCTGGCTGGCCATGGCCAGGTCCGGCAGCGTCGCCGAGGTGGCCGCGCAGAATGCCAGGTTTGGCACGCCGTGGTTGAACACGCTGGCGGCGGACAGTGCGGGCACGACCTGGTTCGGCGACGCGGCGAGCACCCCGAACCTGACCCCCGAGGCGACCGCGGCCTGGCTGGCGAGCCCGATCGGGCTCTTGGACGGCAGCGACCCGCGCCACGGCTGGCGAGAGGAACCTGGTGCTCCCGCGCCCGGCCTGCTGCCGGCGTCGCGGTGGCCACAGCTCACTCGCGAGGACTACGTCTTCAACGCGAACAACAGTCCGTGGATCGCGAACCCGCGGCAGCCGATCGAGAATTTCCCTCCGCAGCTGGGCAGGCAGCGCTCCGTCCTCTCCGCGCGTGCCAGGCTCAACGCCTTGCGGCTCGAGGATCCCGGGTGGTCTCAGCGGTTCACCCTCGACGGACTGACGTCCGCGGTCCTGTCCGACGAGAGTCTGAGCGCGCTGTCGCTTCTGGAGCCGGTGCGCCGGCTATGCGATCTGCACGCGGGATCCGCCGAAGCCGGCTGGGTCGACGCGGTCAAGGCATGCGCGGTGCTGGACGACTGGGACGGGCGGTTCCGGGTGGACAGCCGGGGTGCCGTGCTGTGGCGCGAGGTGATGTCGAAGGTGCTAGCCCTGCACCCAGACGCACTGGACGCCGCAGGCCCGTTGTTCTCGTCCGCGTTCGACCCGGACGAACCGGTGCACACCCCAGGCTCTCCTCGGCCCGATCCGGCAGTGCTGGGGCCAGCGCTCGACGGTGCCGCGCGGACGCTGGAAGCGGCGGGCTTCCCGTTGGACGTCCCGCTGGGCATGGTGCAGCACAGCGTCAAGGGAGGTCGTGACTTCCCCGTGCCGGGTGCACCCGACGCCCTCGGTGCCCTCGACGTCGTCGAGTACAGCCCGATGCCCGCGACCACGCTGGAACCGGTTGTTCCAGGGGATCGCGTGCTGTCCGCCGATGGATATCCGGTAAACACCGGTACGAGCATGCTGCTCGCAGTGCAGTTCACCGGGAGTGGTCCGCGTGCGAAGGGTCTACTCACGTTCTCCCAGTCCGATGATCCGGCGTCACCGAATTTCGCGGACCAGCAGGTCTTGTTCGCGCAGGGCAAGGTTCGGAATTGTCTGTACACCCAGGCCGAGATACTGACTGATCCTCAACTGCGGACGACCACTGTTCGCGGTGCCTAGATCACGCCTTTTCGTCGCGTCATGTTTCTGTGAAGAGTGTCGAAGTTGGCTTGAGCATTTATTAGCGCGGATGAAGGGTTTTCTCTTCTTGTGCTCCGCGTCTCGGAGAAAGTGCAAGCGGACTCATCACTCTTTTCGGAGGCGGCAGCTTCCGGCAGGCGGGTGGGGCTGCCCGAACACTCGTGCCGTACATGCCTAGCGGAGGTTGCTGGTGGTAGAGCAGGAAGCCCCCGAGTTCGCCGTCTCGCCCCGGCAGCGTGCGCTGTGGTCGCAGCGAGCCGTTGACGGGCTGGACAACGTTGTCCGCGCGGTGCAGCTGACCGTTCTTCTCGAAGGTGCTCCTGAACGCGGCCGACTCGATGCCGCGCTGCGCGAGGTGGTGCGCCACCACGAGTCGCTGCGCACCGGCCTCGTGTTCCACGCCGGCAGGCGAGCGCCCACGCAGACAATCTGCGAACGCTCTACCTTCTCCCTGCGCGCCGTCGAGGTGCCGGAGTCCGGCGAACCCGGTCCTGACCTGTCCGAGCTGGCCGCGCTGGAGCGGGAGTCGGTCAGCGCCGCTCTCGGCCAGGGCTTCCGGGCGTTGCTGATCGAGTCCAGCGGCGACCAGGCGACACTCGTCCTCACCGCGGACCCGCTCAACGCCGACCTCAGTTCACTGCAACTGGTCGCGGCCGAGATCGCCGCGGTCTGCCGCGGCGAAGACGTGACCTCTGCGGATCTTGTTCAGTACGCGGATTTCTCCTCGTGGCACAACGAACTGCTCACCGCTCAGGAAGGTGCTGCCGATCGCGCCGTGTGGGCCGGCCTCCTGGCCGCTGACGGCGGTGGTGCGCTGCCGCGGGCCACCGCCGGGGACGACGCGGTTCAGCTCCGGACGTACCGCGTTGCCCCTGTCTCCTGTGGTCGCGCGCTCGACGAGTTCGCCGCTCAGCACGAGGTCGATGCCGAAGCAGTGCTGGCGGCGGTGTTCCGCGCCGCGGTGTGGCGGGTGGGAGGGGAGCGGGGTGGTCTGCTCCTGATGACCCTGCCCGGCCGTGGCTTCCCCGGACTCGAGCACGCGGTCGGAGCCTACGAACGTGAGGCGCCGCTGCACGGCGATCTGACTGCGGAGCAGACCTTCCTGTCGGTCGCCAGGGACACGGCCGAGTGGTTCGGCTGGGCCGAGCAACGCATCGGTCACCTGGACCCGGAACTGATGGCCGAAACGGCGGCCGGGAAGGTGTTGCCGCGGTTCGACTTCCGCGTCGCAGGTTCCCCGGCGGACGGGCAGAGTCCGAAGTGGACGGTCATCGGCGTGGAACAGGCCGATCCGGGCGCGTTCTCGCTCACGTGCGTGCGTTCGGGTGAAGCACTTGATGCCACGCTGCGGTACGACGCCGCGCTGGTCGACGAGGCCACGGCGCGGGCGGTGGGTGAGGCGTTCGTGACGGTGCTCGGCGCGGCTCTGGCGGACGGCACGACGCCGATCGGCGCGTTCGACCTGATGTCGCAGGAGCAGCGCGAGTCCGTGCTCGGCGCATCGGCGGGTCCGGCGACCGAGGTGCCGGACCTGGCGGTGCACGAACTGTTCGAGCGCCAGGCCGAGCTGGGACCGGACCGGGTCGCCGTCGAGTTCGACGGCGAGGAGCTCACCTACGCCGAGCTCGACGGCAGGGCCAACCAGCTCGCCTCCTACCTGTGGCAGCGCGGGGTCGCACGCGGCGACAGGGTGGTGGTGTCACTCGGGCGTTCACCCGAACTGCTGGTGGCGATGCTCGCCGTTCTCAAGGCGGGCGCTGCGTTCGTCCCCGTCGACGTCGGTTACCCGTCGGCGAGGCTGGCACTGACGATCGCGCAGACGGAGCCGAAGATGGTCCTGGCGTCCGGCAAGGTGCTGGCCGGCCTCGACCAGCCGACCCTGCCCGCGCTCGCACTGGAAGGAACCCCTGCCGAGCTCGCCGGGCAGTCGACCGCCCCGATCGGGGTCTCGGTCGCTGACGACGACACCGCCTACGTGCTCTACACCTCGGGCACCACCGGCCGGCCCAACGGTGTGGTCGTGTCGCACCGGAGTCTGGTGAACTACCTCTCCTGGGCGGCCGCCGCCTACCAGATCGACCAGGGCACCGGCGCGCTGGTGCACACGTCGATCAGCTTCGACCTCACGCTGACCGGTCTGTTCGGCCCGTTGATCGCCGGGCAGCGAGTCGTGCTCTTGCCGGAGAGCGCGGGCGTCACCGGGCTGGCCGGAACGTTGCGCACCCGCCGGGACCTCAGCTTGGTCAAGCTGACGCCGACCCATCTCGACATCGTCGGCCAGCTCGTCACCGCTGAGGAGATCTCCGGCAGCGTACGCACCGTCGTGGTGGGCGGTGAGGCACTGCGCGCGCAGAGCGCTGCCCCGTTCCTCGATGCCGGATCGGTGGTGGTCAACGAGTACGGGCCCACCGAGACCGTGGTGGGCAGCATCGCCCACTGGCTGGACGCGGCGGCGCCGCGGCACGGCATGGCGCCGATCGGCGCACCTGTCGCCAACACGCGGGTGCACCTGTTGGACCCGCGCAACCAGGTGGTGCCGGACGGAGCGGTCGGCGAGATCGTCCTCGGCGGTACCGGCGTGACCCACGGGTACCTCGGCCAGCCGGAACTCACCGATCAGCGCTTCGTCCCCGACTCCTTCGGCTCTCCGGGCGCACGGCTCTACCGCACCGGCGACCTCGGCCGTCGTCGCGCCGACGGGACCCTCGAGTACCTGGGCCGCCTCGACGAGCAGGTCAAGATCCGCGGCGTGCGCGTCGAGCCACGGGAGATCGAGGAGCTGCTGCGCGCCCATCCCGGTGTCGGTCAGGTGGTGGTCGTCGCTCGCCACGACGACGACCCCGGCGGGTCCTCTCCGCTCGCGGGCGAACTGCGGCTGGTGGGCTACGTGGTGCCCGGTAAGCAGAACGTCGGCGAACCCGCGCTGTCCCCGGCGGCACTCGTCCGGTACTGCCGTGAACGACTGCCCGAACCGATGGTTCCGGCGGCGGTGGTGCTGCTCGACGCGCTGCCCGTGACGGCCAACGGCAAGCTCGACCGGTCCGCTCTGCCCAAGCCCGCCAAGGAGAGCAGGCGAGCGGCCGAGTACGTCGCCCCGCGGACGGAGACCGAGGAGATCCTCGCCAGCGCGGTCGCCACGGTGCTCGGCGTGGACCGGGTCGGCGTGGCCGACAACTACTTCCTGCTCGGCGGTGACTCCATCCGCAGCGTGATGGTGGCCAGCCGGGCGCAGGCGAGCGGACTGGACATCACGGTCGCCGCACTCCACGAGAACCCCGTCATCGCCGACTGCGCGGCCGCGCTGGACCACAGGAAGCCGGAGGCCTCCCCGCCGACCACCGCGCCGTTCGCGCTCATCTCGCAGGAGGACCGGGAACGACTGCCCGAGGAGGTGGCCGACGCCTTCCCGCTGAGCCTGTTGCAGGAGGGCATGATCTTCCACCGCGACTTCGCCGCGAAGTCGGCCGTGTACCACGCGATCGCGTCGGTCCGCCTGCGCGCGCCGTTCGACCTGGACGTGATGCGCACCGTGGTGCGGCAGCTGGTCGAGCGCCATCCGATGCTGCGCACCTCGTTCGACATGACCACCTACTCCCGGCCCCTGCAGCTGGTGCACGGCGAGTTCGAGACCCCGCTCCTGTTCGAGGATCTCCGCGCGATGCCGGAACCGGAGCAGGAGGACCGGGTCACCGCGTGGGTCGACCGGGAGAGGACGGTCGGTTTCGAGCTTCACGACCACCCGCTGATCCGCTTCATGGTGCACCTGCGCGGCGATGGCGACTTCCAGTTCACGTACGGGTTCCACCACGAGATCGTCGACGGCTGGAGCGAGGCGTTGATGATCACCGAGCTGTTCAGCCACTACTTCTCGCTGGTCTACGACGAGCCCATCTCGATCAAGCCGCCGACGTCCGGGATGCGGGACGCCGTCGCACTAGAGCTGGAGGCGTTGGGAAAGAAGGAGAACTACGAGTTCTGGGACGACTACCTGGCCGACGCGACGCTCATGCGGCTGCCCAGGACCGACGCGGGCCCGAAGGCGGACAAGGGCGACCGGGAGATCGTCCGCATCGTGGTTCCCGTGGGACGCGAGCTGTCCGACGGTCTGAAACAGGTCGCCACGGGTCTCGCGGTGCCGCTGAAGAGCGTCCTGCTGGCGGCCCACCTCGCGGTGATGTCCGCGTACGGCGGCAACATCGACACGCTGACGTACACGGTGACCAACGGCAGGCCCGAGGTGGTCGACGGCAGCACCGCGATCGGGCTGTTCGTCAACAGCCTGGCGCTGCGGGTCCGGATGGCCGGCGGCAGCTGGCGGAAGCTCATCGAGGACACGCTCAAGTCCGAGCAGGTGTCCATGCCCTTCCGCCGGCTCCCGATGGCCGAGCTGAAACGGCACCAGGGCAACGAGCCACTCGCCGAGACGCTGTTCTTCTTCACCAACTACCACGTGTTCAGCGTTCTGGACCGGTGGACCGAACGCGGCGTCGCGCACGTGGAGAACGAGCTGTACGGCGAGTCGACCTTCCCGTTCTGCGGGATCTTCCGGCTGCACCGGGAGACCGGTGAGCTGGAAGTCCGCATCGAGTACGACAGCCTCCAGTTCTCCGCCGAGGTGATGGAGAGCGTCCGCGACAGCTACGTGCTGGTCATGGAAGCGATCGCGGCCGACCCCACCGCCCGGTTCGACGCGCTGGACCAGCTGCCGGACCGGGACCGCGCACTGCTCGCCGGGTTCGACCGCGGCGAGGTCGCCCCGGTGCCGGACCTGCTCCTGCACGAGGCGTTCACCGCGCAGGCCGCGGCGACCCCGCACCAGGTCGCGGTGGAGGCGGACGGCACTTCGGTCACCTACCGGTCACTCGACCAGTGGGCGGACCGCATCGCGCGAGGACTGCGCCGGCGCGGAGTCGGGTGCGACGACGTGGTCGGCGTCTTCGCCGAACGCTCACCCGAACAGATCGCGTTGCTGCTCGGCGTGCTCAAGGCCGGCGCCGCCTACCTGCCGCTCGACCCGGCCCAGCCCGACGAACGCACCGCGGCGCTGCTGGCGAACAGCGGCGCGACGGTCGTGCTCGCGGAACGCCGCCTCGAGTCACGGGCACCGGCGGGAACCGAACTGTTCGTACCGGACCTCGACCCCGTGGCGGAGGTGGAGGCGGAGCCCCGCCCGGTCTCGGGAGCCCGTACCGACAGCGCCGCCTACGTCATCTACACGTCGGGTTCGACCGGCGAACCGAAGGGGGTCGTGGTCGAGCACCGCAACGTGCTGGCCTCGATCCAGGCCAGGTCCATCGCCTACCCGGAGCTCCCCGAGCGCTTCCTGCTGTTGTCGTCCTTCGCGTTCGACAGCTCGGTCGCCGGGATCTTCTGGACGCTGACGACCGGCGGGACCCTGATCCTGCCGGCGGAGGGCACGCAGCTCGACCCGGTGAGCACGGTCGGCGCGATCGTCCGGTCGCGGGCCACCCACATCCTCGGGATCCCCTCCCTGCTCGGCCCGCTGCTGGACCAGGCCAAGCCGGGGGAGCTCGCATCGCTGGTGCGGGTGATCACCGCGGGCGAAGCGGCACCGGTGGCACTGCACGAGGCGTGCCGGGAGAAGGCGCCGGGAAGCCTGCTCTCCAACGAGTACGGGCCTACCGAGGCCACGGTGTGGAGCACGGTGTGGACCGGTGTTCCCGACGCGCACCAGCCGCAGCTGCCGATCGGGCGGCCGATCGCGAACACCCGGGTCCGGGTGCAGGACCAGCACGGCCGACCGACCCCGGTGTCGGTCGCGGGCGAGCTGCACATCGGCGGAGCCGGTGTGGCACGCGGCTACCTGGGCCGCCCGGCGGACACCGCCGCGGTGTTCCAGCCGGACCCGCACAGCGAGGAGCCCGGTGCCCGGAGGTACGCGACCGGCGACCTCGGCCGCTTCCAGCCCAGCGGTGACGTCGAGTTCCTGGGCCGCATCGACCACCAGGTCAAGATCCGCGGCTTCCGGGTGGAACCGGCGGAGATCGAGTCCGTGCTGGACACCCACCCCGCGCTGCAGCGCTCGATCGTGATCGCCCGCGGTGGCGACGGGGAGAAGCAGCTCGTCGCCTACGTGGTTCCCGAGGACGGCGAGCGGCCCGCGCAGGCGGAGCTGCAGCAGTACGTGCGTGACCGCCTCCCGCGGTACATGGTGCCGAGCGCCTGCGTGGTCCTCGACGCCGTCCCGCTGACCAGCACGGGGAAGGTCGACCGCGCCCGGCTGCCCGAGCCGGCCGCCGAGCTGCCGCACACCGATCCGAGGACGGAGACCGAGCAGCTGCTGACCGACATCTGGTCCACGGTGCTCAAGCTCGACCGGGTCGGAGTGCACCACCACTTCCTGGACGTCGGCGGGGAGTCGCTGCGCGCGATGCAGGTCGTCGCCGCGACCAACAAGCTGTTCGGGACCTCGCTGTCGGTGCGCAAGCTGCTGGACGCCCCGACCATCGCCGAGTTCGCGCTCGAGGTGGACGGGGTCCGTTCCCCGGTAGCCGCGGGGGGCGGTCACGAATGAGCGGAGCGACGGCCACCAGGCTCGAACCTCCGGCACCGCTCACCGCGGCCCAGCAGCGGTTGTGGTTCCTCCAGCAGCTCGACGAGAGCAACCCGGCCTACACGATCTGCACCACGATCGAGTTCACGGGACCGCTCAACCCGGTCGCCCTGCGCCACGCGGTCAGCCGGATCGGCCGCAGGCACGAGATGTTGCGCACGGTCTTCGCCGACGACGGCGAGGGCCCGCGCCAGCGGGTAACGCCGGCGGCGCCCGGTGTGCGGCTGGTCGACCTGTCGGGTGCGGGAAGCGAGCGGGAGGCGCGCAGGCTGCTGGAGGAAACGGCGGCCCGCCCCTTCTCGCCGGCCGCCGGGCCACCCGTCGCCTGGCTGCTCCTGAGGCTCGCGGCTCACCGGCACCTGCTCGTGCTGGTGGTGCACCACCTGGTGTTCGACGGAGGCTCGGCCCAGGTGGTGCGCGACGAGCTCCAGGCGCTGTACGAGGCTGCCGTCACGGGCGAGCCGGCCGTCCTCCCGGCACCGGGACCCGGCTGCCGGCACGGTGCCGACGGCCTGCGGGAGCCGGCGGAACAGGACACCGGTTCCCTGGCGTTCTGGCGGGCCGAGCTCGCCGGAGCGCCGCCGCGCAGCACACCGTTCGGCGGGATCCAGGCCGTCCGGTCGAAGCCGGTCCGGCACGTGGAGCGGCTGGGGCGTGAGGAGATCGGCGAGCTGAACCGGCTGTGCAGGAGCGCGGGCGTCACGAGGTTCATGGCCCTGCTGGCAGTGCTCGGCTGCTGGGTCGGCCGCTACAGCGGGCAGCGGGACGTCGTCGTGGGCTCTCCGGTCGCGTTGCGCGAGAACGAGCTGTCGCGCAACGCGGTCGGCCCGCTGATCAACATGCTGCCCCTGCGCCTGCGGCTGCACGGTGAGCCGGACTTCCGCGAGGTCTTGCGCCGGACCAGGAACACGATGCTCGACGCGCTCGAACACCGGTGGCTGCCGTTCGAGCGGATCGTCGACGAACTAGGCGTGCACCGGGACCTCGACACCACCCCGCTCTTCCAGGTGCTGTTCGCCTACCAGCAGCCTCCGGAGCCACCACACCTGCCGGAACTCACGGCCCGGCTGGTGGACGTGCCCGCCGCGGCGGCGAAGTACGACCTCACCGTCACCGCGGCGGACACCGCCGATGGCATCGACCTGATCTTCGAGGCCGACGGCACGCGCTGCTCGGAACCGGAACTCGTCAGCCGGTGCCGCCAGTTCAGAGCGTTGCTCAGCGCCGCAGTGGCCGACCAGGAGCGGTCCGTGCACCGGCTGGCGCTGACCACCGCGCGGCAGCTGGAAGCCCTGCGCGCGCCCGCGTCTGTCGACGCCGGTGCGGGCGAGTTGATCCACGAGCTCGTCGCGGCCGCCACCGCGAAACACCCCGACTCGGTGGCGGTGGTGCACGGCCGCAGCCAGGTGACCTACCGGCAACTGGACGCCTGGTCGGACGGGATCGCCGCCGACCTGCGCGCCAGGGGCTGCGGCCCCGACGACGTGGTCGGTGTCTGGCTCCCCAGGACCCCGGCACTGCTCGCCGCCCTGCTCGGCGTGCTGAAGGCGGGTGCCGCCTACCTGCCCGTCGGCGTGGAGCAACCCGCGCGGCGAGTCGGTCTGATGCTCGCCGAGACGGGTTCCCGTCTCCTGCTCGGCGACGAGGAGCTCGTCCGCCGGCGCGGCGGTGAGGAGGTGCCGCTGCCGCCGGTGATCCCGGTGGCCGGGCCGGGCCGGTCGCGGCGCGTGCGCGTGTCGCCCAGGGCGCTGGCGTACGTGCTGTACACCTCCGGGTCCACCGGGCAGCCGAAGGGCGTCGCGATCGAGCACCGCAGCGCGGCGGCCTTCCTCCGCTGGGCGGGAACCGAGTTCGGCGCACACGGGTTGCACAGCGTCCTCGCCACCACGTCGGTCGGCTTCGACCTCGCTTTCTTCGAACTGTTCGCGCCGCTCGCCCACGGCGGCACCATCGTGCTGGCCGAGGACGCGCTCCACGTCCCCGAGACGCCCGCGGCAGCGGGAGCGATCCTGCTGAACTCCGTGCCCTCCGCGGTGGCGGCCCTGCTGGACGTCGACGGCGTGCCGGAGTCCGTCAACGCGGTGAACCTGGCCGGTGAGCCCCTGCCGCGGGAGCTCGCCGACCGGCTCCAGCGCCGGCCGGTGCCCACCGTGGTGCGCAATCTCTACGGTCCTTCGGAAGCGACCACTTATGCGACGGCAGCGGTGGTCGCGCACGACGGCCGCCCACCGGCCATCGGGTCACCGATCGGCACGGCGCGCGCCTGGGTCGCGGACGGCGAGGGGCGTCCGACGCCCCCACTGGTCACCGGGGAGCTGCTCGTCGGCGGGCCCGCGCTCGCCCGCGGCTACTGCGGCCTCCCGCTCAGGACGGCCGCGGCGTTCGTCCCCGATCCGTTCGGGGAGCCCGGCAGCCGGGTCTACCGGACCGGTGACCTCGTCCGGCAGCGTGCCGACGGCCAGCTGGACTTCGTCGGCCGCCGCGACACGCAGATCAAGCTGCGCGGGGTGCGCATCGAGCTCGGCGAGGTCGAGCAGGTGCTCCGGACCGTGGCGCCGATCCGCGACGTGGTCGTCCTGCCGGTGGGGGACACGTCGGCCGACCGCCGGCTGGTCGCGTTCGCCAGCGCGGAACCGGGAGAACAGCTGCGGGCGGAGGACGTGCTCGCGGCACTGCGATCCGCGCTGCCGCCGATGATGGTCCCCTCGGAGCTGGTGGTCCTGGCCGACCTTCCGCTCAACGGCAACGGCAAGGTCGACCGCGGTGCACTAGCCGACCGCGCCGCCACCACGTTCCGCGAACGTCCGGCGGGTCGCGCACCCGAGAACGCGCTGCAGCAGGCCATCGCCAGGGAGTGGCGGCGGGTGCTGGGCGTCGAGCGGGTCGGTGTCCACGACGGGTTCTTCGACCTCGGCGGGAACTCCCTGGGCCTGCTCAGGCTGCACCACGCACTGACGAATTCGGTCCACAAAGGACTTCGGCTGATCGACCTGTTCCGCTTCCCCGACATCGCGAGCCTCGCCGACCACATCGAGCTGTTGGACCGCCCGGTAGCGGACGCGAAGCGGGTGACCGCGGTCGACCACGCGCTGGCTCGAGGTCAACGTCGCAGGAACGCGGCACAACACGGACGGGAGTGCCGGACATGACCAGTTCCACTTCGGAGTCCTCGGCGCCGGATGCGGTCGCCGTGATCTCGATGAGCGGCCGGTTCCCCGGAGCGGGCACGGTCGAGCAGTTCTGGACCAACATCTGCTCGGCGACCGAGAGCATCGCCCGGTTTCCCGACCCCGCGCCACGGCACCGCCCGCGCTTCGTCGGAGCCGAGGGGACGCTGGGGGACGTCGCCGGGTTCGACGCCGAGTTCTTCGACTACTCGCGCAGAGAAGCCGAGGTGATGGACCCCCAGCACCGGATCTGCCTCGAGGAGGCGTGGACCCTGTTCGACGCCGCGGGGTACGACCCGGCGGCGCTGGACGGCCCGGTCGGCGTGTTCCTCGCCGCGGCACTCAGCTCGTACCTGGTGCGGAACCTGCTGCCCAACGCGGGCCTGCTGCGGGATCTCGGCGGCTTCCCGCTGCTCATCCACAACGACAAGGACTCCGCCGCCACCACGATCTCTTACAAGCTGGGACTGACCGGCCCCAGCGTCGCCGTCGGTTCGGCGTGCTCCTCTTCTCTCGTCGCCGTGCACCTGGCGGCCCGCAGCCTCCAGTCCTTCGAGTGCGACCTGGCCGTGGCGGGCGGGGTCTCCGTCCAGGTGCCGCAGGCCCAGGGGTACGTGTACGCCGAGGACGGCATCTACTCGCCGGACGGGCGCTGTGCGGCGTTCGACCGGGCGTCCTCGGGCACGGTCGGCGGCAGCGGTGCGGGCCTCGTCCTGCTCAAACGGCTTCAGGACGCGCTGCGCGACGGCGACCAGGTGCACGCTGTGCTGCTCGGGTCCGCGGTGAACAACGACGGAGGGCACAAGGCCGGGTACACCGCACCCGGTGTGCGCGGACAGCGCGACGTGATCGTGGAGGCCCAGTCCGTCGCCGGGATCTCCGCCGCGAGCGTCGGCTACGTGGAGGCGCACGGCACCGGAACCGCGATCGGTGACCCGATCGAGGTGGAGGCGCTGACCGCCGCGTTCCGCGCCACCACGGACGACACCGGCTTCTGCGCGCTCGGCTCGGTGAAGACCAACGTCGGTCATCTCGACGCGGCGGCGGGCATCACGGGTCTGATCAAGTCCGTCGGCACGGTGCGCGACGGCGTGCTCCCCGCGAGCCTGCACTACCGGGAGCCCAATCCCGCCATCGACTTCGCCGGTTCGCCGTTCTACGTGAGCGCGACGACGGAGAAGTGGCCGGTGTCGGACTCTCCCCGACGTGCCGGGGTGAGCTCGTTCGGCATCGGCGGCACCAACGCGCACGCGGTGATCGAGGAGCCACCCGTCGTTCACGCCGCGCGGGGCGAACTGCGCCCCGTCCAGCCCCTGCTGTTGTCGGCGCGGTCGGCGGTCGCGCTGGAGCAGGCGGGAACCGAGCTGGCCGAGTGGTTGTCCCAGCGGCCGGAGCTCGAACTGGCCGACGTGTCCGCGACCCTCGCGGGCAAGCGCGCACACCGCTTCCGGCGTGTCGTGGTGGCCCCCTCCGGTGAGGCGGCGGCATCGGCTCTACGTACGCTCGTGGCGCCGGTGCTGGTCACGGAGAACGCGCGGGCCGCTTTCCTGTTCTCTGGTCAGGGCAACGGTTATCCGGGCATGGCCACCGGTCTCCGCGACGGGGACCCCGTGGTCCGGCGGAACCTCGACGAGTGCGCGCGGCTCCTGGCAGAGCAGGGGGTGAACCTGCATGCGCTGCTCGACGCCCCGGACGGGTCGCCCGCGGACCAGATCGCCGGCTTCGCGGTGGGCTACTCGCTGGCCCAGGCGTTGATCGAGTGGGGCGTCGAGCCCGTGGGCGTGGTCGGGCACAGCGCGGGCGAGTTCGTCGCCGCCACGGTGGCCGGAGTGTTCTCGCTGCCTGCCGCGCTTCGCCTGATCGCCGTCCGAGCCGAGGTCCAGGCCGCGCTCCCGGAAGGCCGGATGCTGGCCGTACCGCTCGGCGCCGGCGAACTGCGGCCGCTGCTCGGCGACAGCCTGGAACTGGCCGCGATCAACGCCCCCGACCGGTGTGTCGTCTCCGGTGCGGTGCGCGAGGTGGAGGCGCTCGCCGCACGGCTGGCGGACGAGGGAGTGCCGACCAAGGCGCTGACCATGCGGCACGCCTTCCACTCCGGCGCCGTCGACGAGGTCCTCGACCGGTTCCGCCACACACTGTCCGAAGTGGAGTTCCACGTTCCGCGGTTGCCGTTCCTGTCCACCGTCACCGGTGACTGGGCCGATCCGGACGAGGTCACCAGCCCCGGCTACTGGCTCGCCCAGATGCGCCGGCCGGTCCTCCTCGACGCCGCGCTCGGCCAGCTCGCCGAGACGGCGCCCGCAGCACTCGTCGAACTCGGTCCGGACACCGGGCTGGGCAGGCTGGCCGCGCGCAAGCTCGGTTCGCGCAGCGCGTCCGCCGTCAGCTGCCTGCCCTCGCCGGACACGACTCCGTCCCAGGACGGGGAGACCGCGCACTGGGTGCGGGCGGTGGGAGACCTCTGGACTCTGGGATGCGACGTGGACTGGGCCGCGTTCCACCGCCCCCAGCGCCCACTGCGCACGCGGGTGCCGGGCTACCCCTTCCAGCGCGCGCGTTACTGGATCGACGCCGACGGCGAGACCCCGCCGGGACGACTGTCCGCCCTGCTGCCGGAACCCGTGGTGGCGAGCGCCGCGCCCGCCGGCATCGACGACCATCCGGGACTCCGGCCGAGGCTGGACGCCCTGTGCCGGGCACTGCTGACGGACTACCTGCGGGAAGTGGGCATCTCCTGCCTTCCTGGTGACCGGCTGGAGATGGCCGAGCTGCGCGCCGCCCTCGGGCTGGCCCCCGAGCTCGCCCGGTTCGGCGACTTCCTGGTCGCGGTGCTGGCCGAGGACGGTGTGCTGGAGCGTGAAGGCGAGGTGCTCACCTTCACCGGGCAGGCCGAACGGCAGGACTCGGTTCAGCTGCACACCGAACTGGTGGGTCTTCACCGCGAGTTCGCAGGCTTGGCCGACATGGTCATGCGGTGCGCCAAGGCTTATCCGGAGGCACTGCGGGACACCCGCACGGCCGTGGGGGTGCTCTACCCGTACGCGGACGGCTCCCTGCTGCGCCGCGAACTCGGCAAGCGGACGGTGGAACACCGGTCGACCGGAACCCTGGGAACGGTGCTCGGCGGCCTGCTCGAACGGCTCGCCGCCGGCACGGACAGGCCGGTGAGGGTGCTGGAGGTCGGCGCGGGCGAGGGGTCGCTCACGCAGCAGCTGGCGACGCGCCTCGGGCCGGACCTCGTGGAGTACCACGCCACCGACGTCTCCTCGTTGTTCGTGAACCGGCTGGCCGCGGAGGCCGCCGCACGTGGCGTGCCCATCATCACGGGACTGCTCGACATCGCCGCGGATCCGGCCGCACAGGGATACACGGGCAGGTACGACCTGGTGTGCGGGCTGGACGTCGTCCACGCCACGCCGGACGTGGCCGTCAGCCTCCGCCACCTCCGTTCGCTCCTGGCACCCGGCGGGGTGCTCGGCCTGGTCGAGACGGTGCGACAGGACCGCTGGCTCTCCATGATCTGGGGCCTGACGGCCGGGTGGTGGAACTACACCGACCGGTACCGCCACCTGGGTCCGCTGCTCGACGCCGACGGATGGCGTGAGGTCTTCGCGAGCCAGGGCTTCACCGACACGAAGGTGATCACCGCGGCCGCCGGGCAGCCCGATGCCGCCCTGGTCCTGGCCACCGCCCCCGAGACGGCCGTCGCGCACCAAGGACAGCCGGCACCGCGCACCGAACTCGGCGACTGGGCTCACCTGCCCGGCTGGCGGCAGGCCGCGCCCGTCCCCGCCGCGAGCCGCCGGGACGGGGCCACCTGCCTGCTGCTGTCGGACGGGGCACTCGGCCAGGAAGTGGCTTCGAGGCTGGACGCGCTGGGCGTCGAGGTGGTGTTCGCGCCGTCGAACGGCACCTGGCGCACCGACCCGGCGAGGTACCACGAACTGTTCGCCGACCTGTCCGCGCAGGACCGCTCACCCGACCTGGTCGTGCACCTCTGGCCGTTCGAGACCGCCGGAGTCGCCCACGCGCTCGACCTCGCGACGGTTCAGGACGGTCAGCTCACCGGGCTGCACAGCCTGCTGCACCTGGCACAGGCCATCGGCGCCGAGAAGCGGCACCAGCCGGTCCGCCTGCTGTCGGTCACCAGGCGGGCTCAACCCGTGCTGGACGATCTCGAACACCCGGAGCACGCGACTGTCGCCTCCGCGATCAAGGTGATCCCCCGGGAACTGCCCCGTGTGTCCGCCACCGCAGTCGACGTCGATGCCGCGTCCGCCGGTCTGGCGGACCGGCTCGTGGCCGAACTGCTCGCCCCGGCGTCGCCCGTCGAGGTCGCCTACCGGGGACGGCAGCGGTTCGAGCGGGACTACCGGCCGTTGCCGCTCGAACCGGCGCGCACTCCGCGACCCGGCGGCGTCTACCTGATCTGCGGCGGACTCGGCGGGATCGGCCTGAGCCTCGCCGAACTCCTGGCTCCCACTGCACGCGCGCTGGTGCTGACCCGGCGGTCGCCGTTCCCCGGGGACGAGGAGGACACCACACGGGTGGCCGCGCTCACCGCGAGCGGTGCCGGATTGCTGATCCGGCAGGCGGACGTGACCGACGAGGCCCGGATGCGAGAGGTCGTCGCCGAGGCGGAGAACAGGTTCGGCCCGATCACCGGGGTCGTGCACGCCGCGGGTGTGCCGGACACGGCGGGCCTGATCCAGCGGAGGGACCGGCATGCCACCGACGAGGCGATGAGCTCGAAGGTGCTCGGCCCGGTCGTGCTGGACGAGGTCCTCGCCGACCGGCGGCTGGACTTCTTCGTCCTGTGCTCGTCGGTCGGCAGCGTGCTGCACAAGCTGAAGTTCGGCGAGGTGGCCTACGTCGCGGGCAACGACTTCCTGGACGCGTTTGCCGCCCATCGCGCTGCCAGGCGTCCCGGCCTGACCGTCTCGATCGGCTGGACCGACTGGAAGGAGGCCGGGATGTGGGCCACGGCCCAGGAGAAGCTGTCCCGGCGTTACGACGTGGTGGCCTCGACGGCGGAGCTCGTGGCACCCGGCGCCGATCTCCTCGGCGGAATCAGCCGTTCGGAAGGGATCGAGCTGTTCGGCCGGATCCTCGCGAGCACCCGGTCGCCACGGGTGCTGGTCTGCACCCAGGACCTCCCGGCCCTGCTAGCGCGGCACGAGGCGTTCAGCACCGACGACCACCGCGCTGCGGTCGCCGGGCTCCGGATCTCCTCGTCACGGCGGGACAGGGCCGTGCTGTCCACCGAGTACCGGCAACCCCTCACACCGGTGGAGATCGGGGTGACCGACTGCTGGGCGGCTCTGCTCGGCGACGACCCGATCGGCGCGGACGACGACTTCTTCGAGCTCGGTGGCGACTCGCTCGTCGCGCTCCGGCTGCTGTCGTTCCTCCGGGAGCGCTACGGCGTCGACCTGTCGATGGCGCAGCTCTTCGATGCACCGACGATCTCCGCTCAGGCTTCCGTGATCGAGCACGCCACCGGCCGGCACCGGGGCGAGAAACCGAGCGATGACGAGGAGATCCTCCTGTGAAGACCCCTTCGACCGCCGCGGAGTTCCTGGCGGACCTGCGCCTGCGAGGTGTCGGCGTGACCGCCGTCGGTGACGACCTCCGCTGTACTGCTCCGCGCTCGGTGCTCACCACCGAACTGCGCTCGGAGATCGCGGAGCGCAAACACGAGATCTTGCGGGAGTTGAGCGTCACAGGAGCGATCCCCAGGTTTGCCGGTACGCCGCCGCTGTCCTTCGCTCAGGAGCGGCTGTGGCTGACGCACCGCTTCCACACCGGCTCCAGTGCGTACCACCTGCCGTTGCACCTGCGGTTGAGCGGTGCCCTCGTGCTGCCGGCTCTGCGCACGGCGTTGCGCGGACTGGTGCACAGGCATGCCGTTCTGAGGACCCGGTACCCGGTCGTGGACGGCCGGCCGACCGCGGAGGTACGCCCGGACGCGGTGCCGCGGCTGCAGCTGGTGGATCTCTCCGACCGCCCCGCCCCCGAAGCGGCGGTGGAGAGCCGCCGCATCGCGGCCGCACTGACCGCTCGCCCGTTCGACCTCGAGATCGGGCCCGTGCTGCGGGCCGTGCTGGTCCGCCGTGCTCCCGAGGACCACGACCTGATCCTCGTGCGGCACCACATCGCGAGCGACGGGTGGTCCCTCGGGGTGCTGCTGTCCGACCTCGTTGAGCTGTACCGCGCGCACACCACCGGGACCCGCCCGGCCCTGGTGCCGCTCCCGGTCCAGTACGGCGACTTCGCCGCCTGGCAACGACAGCGGGCCACCGCGTCCGACTTCGGTGGTCGGCTCGCCCGGTGGACCTCCGCGCTCGACGGGGCGCCCGCCCGGCTGGACCTGCTGGGCCGCTCGCCGAACGCGGAACCGGGCCTGCTCGCCGGCTCGGTGCGCGCCCAACTCGGTGAGGTGCTGACCGGACGGCTGCAGCGGCTGGCTGCCCGCCGGCAGACAACGCTGTTCCCGGTCCTGCTCAGCGCGTACGCGCTGGCGTTGAGCAGCCTGGCGGGCCAGCGCGACCTGGTGGTCGGCGCTCCCGTCGCCGGACGGGTCCGGCCCGAGCTCGACCACCTGGCGGGCTGCTTCGTCAACCTTCTGCCACTGCGCGTCGACGTGTCCTGCGCACCCGACTTCGCGGGCCTGCTCGAGCGAGTGACCGCAGTCGTCCGCCAGGGGCTGGATGACCAGGAGGTCCCGTTCGAGCGGATCGTTGACGCGCTGCGTCCCGACCGATCCGTCGAGGACACCCCTCTGGTGCAGGCCGTCCTCGCCTACCAGAAGACCCCGGCGTCCCAGATCGCGCTTCCGGGGCTGACTGCGACCGTGCTGCCCTCGCCGGCCGTCGGTGCCAAGTTCCCCCTCACCCTGACGGTGACGCCCGACACCGGCGACCTCGACCTGGCGCTGGAGCTCGAGTTCGACCGGTCGAGGATCCATCCCGCCACGGCCGCCGAGGTCCTCGCCAGGACGGTCGTCGCGCTGGAGACGGCGGTGACGTCACCGGACCTGCCGTTGTCGCGGATCGGCTGGAACTCCTCGGTAGCGCGGGACACCCCCGATGACGTCCCGATCGGATCCGGGCTGCTGCACCGCGAGTTCGAACGGGTCGCCGCCGAACGCCCGGACGCGGTCGCGATCTCCGATCACCACGCGCAGATCAGCTACCGGCAGCTCGACGCTCGAGCGAACTCGCTCGCGGCCGCGCTGGCGGACCGGGGCGTGGGCGAGGACATGCTGGTCGGCCTGTGCGTCGAACCGTCGATCGATCTGGTCGTGAGCATGCTGGCGATCCTCAAGGCCGGAGCCGCGTACGTGTCGCTCGACCCGGCCGATCCGCCGCTGCGGCGCGCCGAGCTCGCCGCGGAGGCGGGCGTGAAACTGGTGATGACGAACCGGAGGGTGCTGAACAGCCCAGACCCGCGCTTCGAGCTCCTGTTCCTCGACCACATGCGCCGCGGCGGGTCGGCTCGTCCGGTCACGCCGCGCGTGCACCCGGACAACCTGGCCTACGTGGTGTTCACGTCGGGGTCGACCGGCGGCCCGAAGGGAGTGCTGGTCAGTCACCGCAGCATCGTGTCGGTCCTGTCCGGGTGCCGGCAAGCCGTACCGCAGTCGGCAGGGCCGGGACACAGCTGGGCACTGCTCCACTCCCCGGCCTTCGACATGTCCGCCTGGGAGATCTGGGGCGCGCTGACCAACGGGGCGCGCCTGGTGGTCATGCCGCCGGAGGTGGTCCGGGCCCCGGACGAGCTGTGGCAGACCCTGACCGCCCAGCAGGTCAGCGTGCTGAACCAGACACCGGGAGCTTTCCGCGCCCTGATGTTGACCGCACTGCGGTCCCCGCGGCACAAGACGCCCTTGGAGGCGATCGTCTTCGGCGGGGAGTCCTGCGAGGTCGCGAAGCTCGCGCCGTGGTTCGACAGCTACGAAGGACGGCCACCGGCGCTGGTGAACATGTACGGCATCACCGAGACCACGATCCACGTGACCGCGCGCCACCTGAGCACGGCCGACGTGACCGGCCACGTCGCGAGCCCACTGGGTGGGGCGTTCCCCGGCCAGCGGATCGACGTGGTGGATGAGCACGGGAACCCGCAGTCCGCCGGGGGACAGGGCGAACTGGTCGTGAGCGGGGCCGGTCTGGCGCGGGGCTATCTCGGCAAGCCCGGCCTGACAGCCGACCGGTTCCGGCCCGCACCACGGCTGCGGGGCGCCCGCAGGTACCACTCCGGCGACCTCGCCAGGGTGCTGCCCGGTGACCTCGACTACCTGGGCCGGAGCGACAAGCAGATCTCGCTGCGCGGGTACCGCGTGGAGCCCGGCGAGGTGGAGGCCGCCGTGCTGACCCACCCCGGCGTGCGCGACTGCCTGGTGGCCCCGCACGGCGACGGAGACCGGCTGCAGCTGGTCGCCTACCTGGTGGCCCGGCCCGACGCTGCGACGACCGACCTGTCCACCACAGTGATGCGGGCGTTCCTGTCCACGACGCTGCCACGCCACCTGGTTCCTGCCCGCACGGTCGTGGTGGACGAACTCCCGCTGAACAGGAACGGGAAGGTCGACGTCCATGCGTTGCCGGTGCCACCGGTGGACCGGTCACCTGGCAGGCCGACCGCGTCGCGTACCGAGCGGATCATCGGCGACCTCGCAGCCGAGGTGCTTGGTCTGGCCGACGCCACCGGCATCCGCGCCGACGACAACTTCTTCGACCTCGGCGGTGACTCTCTGCTGGTCACCCGGTTCCACTTCCAGCTGGTCACCGCGTTCGGCATCGACCTGCCGGTGCGCACCGTCTACCAGGCCCCGGACATCGCGGCGCTGGCCGCGACCGTCGACCGGCTCCGCGTCGTGAGTTACCGCGACCTGGTCCGGGACGCGCTCGAGCTGGCCGAGAGCACGACTTCGCCTGGGAAGGACTCCGCATGAGCACGCAGACCTGGGCCGGTCCTGCGGGCGATCACGCCGGCGACCGCCCCGGCACCATCGTCGACATCGCCAGGAGGCACGCGGAAAGCAGCCCCGAACGTCCCGCCTACCTCTTCCTCGCCGACGGCGTGACCGAGTCGGCAAGTCATGACTTCGGCGGCATCGACCGGCGTGCCAGGGCGATCGCTGCGGAGCTGACGGCCAGGGGGAGCCGCGGCGAACGAGTGCTGATCGCCTACCCGTCGAGCATGGAGTACGTCGAGTCCTTTCTCGGCTGCCTCTACGCGGGTGCCATGGCGGTGCCGTGTGACTCGGGCCGTGGCGGGGCCGGTTCGGAACGGCTCGCCGCCATCCGTGCGGACGCCACCCCCGCGCTGGTGCTGTGCGACCCGGCCAACACCGCGGAGTCGCTGGCAGGGCTGCCCCGGCTCGACGTCCGGGAGGTACCGGACAGCGCGGCCGGCGGGTGGACGGACCCCGGTGCCGCACCGGACGACGTCGCCTTCCTCCAGTACACCTCGGGCTCTACCCGGACTCCGAGCGGGGTGCTGGTCACCCACGCCAACATCCTCGCCAACGAGCACGCGATCCAGTTCGCGTGCGAC
>NZ_JBHXCW010000002.1:34525-111202 GCF_042725365.1 Lentzea sp. NPDC060358
CAGTACACCTCGGGCTCTACCCGGACTCCGAGCGGGGTGCTGGTCACCCACGCCAACATCCTCGCCAACGAGCACGCGATCCAGTTCGCGTGCGACAACGACCGGGACTCCCACTTCGTCGGCTGGCTGCCCCTGTTCCACGACATGGGGCTGATCGCGAACGTCCTCCAGCCGCTGTACCTGGGTTCACGATCCGTGCTGATGCCACCGGAGGCCTTCCTCCGCTCGCCGCTCGCGTGGCTGCGGGCCGTCGAGCGCTACCGAGCTCGCGTCAGCGGTGGACCCAACTTCGCCTACGAGCTGTGTCTGACGCGGGTCAGTGAACAGGAGCGCGCCGAGCTCGACCTGTCCGGCTGGGCCGTTGCCTACAACGGCGCGGAACCGGTGCGGCACGAGACGCTCCGCCGGTTCACCGCGGGCTTCGCTTCGGCGGGGTTCGCCCCGGCCGCCCACTTCCCCTGCTACGGCTTGGCCGAGGCCACCCTGATCGTGGCGTCGACGCCTGCGGCCGAGCCGCACACGACGATGCGCGCCGACCTGGCCGCGCTTCGCCGGGGCAGGCTCGCCCCAGTCGGCGCGGACGAGCCCGGCACCACCCTGGTCAGCTGTGGAGACCCGGTTCCCGGGACCGAGGTGACAATCGTCGACCCGGTGGCCCTTACGCCCGTTCCTCCCGGCCACGTCGGTGAGATCTGGCTGAGTGGGAGAAGTGTCGCCGCCGGGTACTGGAACCGTCCGGTGGAGACCGCGGAGACCTTCGGCGCTCACCTCGCGGGTGTCTCCGGCCGGTCCTACCTTCGGACCGGCGATCTCGGAGTCCTCCTCGACGGCGAGTTCTACATCACCGGCCGGCGCAAGGACGTCATCGTCATCCGCGGCGAGAACCATCTCCCGCAGGACCTGGAGCACACCGCGGAACGGGCCGACCCGGCGCTGCGCCCGTCGTGCGGAGCCGCCATCTCGGTGGACCTCGACGGCGTCGAGAGCGTGGTGCTCTGTTACGAGCTCGCCTCGCCGAAGGACGTGCGGGACGTCGACGCGATCGCCGCGCGGGTGAGGCGGGCGATCGTCGACCGGCACGGCGTCGAGACCCGGCACGTCGTGTTCGTCGCCAAGGGCGGCATCCCGAAGACGACGAGCGGGAAGGTGCGCAGGCAGCAGTGCCGCCAGCTGTATCTCGACGGCGCTCTCCGGGTGGTCGGCGTGGTCAGCACCAGCCGGGACACCGTTCCCGACCTGCCCGGCCGGATCGAGATCGAGGCACTCGAGCCTGGCGCGCGAGGGGCGGCGCTGTCTGCCGCGATCGGACGGACGGCTGCGGCGCTGGCCGGGGTCTCCGCGGAGACGCCACGTCCAGGCGAACCCCTGATGAGGCTCGGGCTCGACTCGCTGAAGGCGATCGAGCTGCGGCACCTGGTGCAGCGGCGGTACGGGGTGGACCTCGGCGCCACCGCACTCGCCGACCAGGTGAGCGCAGACGATCTCGCCGCGTTGATCCTGGCCGACGAGGACAACGGGACCGCGGCCACCCCCCGGCTCGGCGGGGTGTCGCCGGAACCCGGTCTGCTACCGCTCAGCGAGGGACAGCAAGCTCTGTGGTTCGAGCACGAGCTCGATCCGACAGGTGCGGCCTACATCCTCTCCCGCGTCCTCAGGATCGACGGGCCGCTCGACATCGCGGTCCTGCACGAGGCGGTGGACGCGCTCGTCGCACGGCACCCCGCGCTGCGGACCTCCTTCCCGGTGCGAAAGGGCCGCCCATGGTGCCAGGTGAACGACACCGGGCCTGTCTTGCAGGTGGTCGACGCGACCACGGATACGGAGGACGATCTCGCTGCTCGCCTGCTCGAACTGGCGGAGCGACCGTTCGACCTGACCACGGCACCGCCGTTCGCGGCGACCCTGGTGCACCGGGACGAACGCACCCATCTGCTCGTGCTGGTCGCGCATCACCTCGTGATGGACCTGTGGTCGTTCCTGGTGGTGCTGGACGAGGTGCGTGCTTCCTGCGAAGGGCGAACAGCTTCGCTGCCGCAGGAGCCGTTCAGCAGCCACGACCCGCATGCCGTCGGGCTGGCCGCAGCGACGGATTACCTGCGGTCCCCGTCCCACGACCGGGATCGGGACTTCTGGCACCGCACGCTCGCGGAGGCGCCGCCGACGCTCGAACTCCCCACATGCCGCCCCAGGCCCCAGCACCGCGACTTCCGCGGCGCGACGGTGGAGTTCCGGCTGCCCTCCGACCTCGTGCGCGTTCTCCGAGCCTTCGCGCGGCAACGGTCCTGCACGTTGTTCACCGTCCTGCTCACCGCCTACCGGGTGCTGCTGCACCGCTACACCGGCCAGTCCGACCTGGTGCTGGGCACGTTGCTGGCCGGACGGGATTCCGAGGCCCTGGCCGACGCCGTCGGCTACTTCGTCCAGGCCGTCCCGCTCCGCTCCCGGTGTCCGGAGGAGACGTCGTTCGACGCCTTGCTCGCCGAGTCGGCGGAACTGCTGCGCGACGCCGTCGACCACGGCCGGTACCCGTTGCGCCGCATGATCACCGAGCTGGCGCCGGACCGCGACGCGGGCCGCCCCACCCTGGTGCAGAGCCAGTTCGTGCTGCAGCAGGAGTACGGCGAGCGCCGTGGCGGGACGTTCGCGCTGGCGCAGGGATCCGCCGGCCGGGTCGGGTTCGGCACGGCGACCGTCACGCCCGTCCACGTTCCCCGTCGCTGGTCGCAGCTCGACCTCAGCCTGAGCATGGCGCGGCTGGGTGACGAGCTGACCGGGTGCTGGGAGTACCGCACCGGTCTGTTCGACCAGTCCACGGTGGCCGGGATGTCCGGACACCTCACCGAGCTGTTGCGCGCCCTGGTGACGAACCCGGCGCGCTCGGTGTACGCGATTCCGTTGCGGGACAACGGCTCGGACGCCGACGAGGGACCCGCGCGGACCTGGGAGGACCTCGGTGGCCTCCACCGCCTGATCGCGCGGACCGCGCGATCTTGTCCGGACGCGACCGCCGTGGCCGCGGTGGACGGCACGCTGAGCTACGCCGCGCTGCACCGGTCCGCGACCAGGGTCGCCGCCCAACTTCGTGCCCTCGGCGCGATGCCGGGTGAGCCCGTCGCGGTGCTGCACCAGCGCGGTGTCGCGTTGCCGATCGCCTATCTCGCGGTGCTGCACGCCGGATGCGCCGTGCTGCCGCTCGACCCGGACGACCCGGCGCGGCGGCACGCCGTGGTGCTGGAGAACAGCGAAGCCCGGTTCCTGCTCACGGGGGACGACGTGGCGGGCGACGGCCTCGCCCTGCCCGTCCGGAGCCTCAACACCACGGCGCTGGCCCGGCGGCCCTGTACCGGGTACTCGGCACGGGTTCACCCGGAACAGCCCGCCTACCTGCTCTACACGTCAGGGTCGACCGGCGCACCGAAGGGCGTGCTGGTGCCGCACCGCGGCATCGTCAACCGGTTGCACTGGATGCAGGAGCACTTCCGGCTCGCTCCGGCGGAGCGGGTCCTGCACAAGACCCCGGTCGGCTTCGACGTCTCCTGGTGGGAGCTGTGCTGGCCGCTCATCGCCGGCGGAACGGTGGTGCTCGCGCCGCCCGGACTGCACCGCGACCCGAGTGCGCTGGCGGCTTTCATCACGCGCGCCGCGGTCAGCACCACGCACTTCGTGCCGAGCATGCTCACGCCGTTCCTCGCCGAGGTAGCTCGTACGGCCACGGTGGCCTCGCCGCTGACCAGGGTGGTGTGCAGCGGCGAGACCTTGCCTTCCGCTGCCGCTGAACGGTTCTTCGAACTCTTCGACGCCGAGCTGCACAACCTCTACGGTCCCACCGAGGCTTCCGTCGACGTCACCGCCTGGCGGTGCGCGCCGTCCGAGCGCGGGCCGGTGCCGATCGGCCTGCCGATCAGCAACACCTCGGCGCGGGTGCTCGACCGCCGGCTCCGCCCTGTGCCGAGGCCGATCGCGGGAGAGCTGTTCCTCGGCGGGGCCGGGCTCGCGACCTGCTACGTCACCGACCCGGCCAAGACGGCGGCGGCGTTCCTGCCCGATCCGGGTGCGGCGGGCGGCCGCCTGTACCGCACCGGCGATCGGGCGCGGCGCCGGCCGGACGGTGCGCTGGTCTTCCTCGGTCGCACCGACCACCAGGTGAAGATCGGTGGGCAGCGGGTCGAGCTCGGCGAGGTGACCGAGGCGCTGCGCGCCCAGCCCGGAGTGACCGACGCGGCGGCGGTCGTGCGCGACGGAAGGTTGATCGGCTACGTCAGCGGACCGCAGGCGCCTGCCCCCGCCGAACTGCGTGAGCGGCTGCGAGAGCTGGTGCCCGCACGGTCGGTGCCTGCCCGGATCGTCGCGGTCGAGGCGTTGCCGATCACGCGCGCCGGCAAGCTCGACCACCGCGCCCTGCCCGCTCCCGGGCCTGACGGCGAGCAGCGGACGACCCTGGCGCGGACGCCGGCGGAGCGCACGCTCGCCGACCTGTGGTCCGCGCACCTGGGCAGGCCCGAGATCGACGTCGACACCGACTTCTTCTCCCTCGGCGGAGACTCGATCCTCGCGATCGCGATCGCGGCGACCGCGCGGGAGGCCGGCGCGGGCTTCACGGTGGCCGAGCTGATGGCCCACCCGACCGTCGCGTCCCTGGCCGCGCATCTGGAGGGCCGGCAGCCCGGCGCCGAGGCGGAGCAGAGGACCCTGCCGCCCTTCGCGTTGTGCCCGGAATTGGCGGGGCGGAGAGGACTGGCCGACGCGTACCCCGTTTCGATGGCGCAGCGGGCGTTGCTGGCACATGGGGACAACGACCCGGCTTACGAGGTCTACGTGACCAGCGTCGCGGTGTCCGCCGTTCTCCTGCCCTCCGCACTGGCGCAGGCCGTTCGCCTGGTGCTGGCCCGTCATCCCTACCTGCGGTCGTCCTTCGACCTCACGAGTCACGGCGAACCGGTGCAGCTCGTCTGGAGCGACGTGCCCCGCCTGCCTCTCGAGGTGGTGGACCTGAGCATCCACCCCGACCGCGAGGAACGGTTCTCCGCGTGGATGGCGGCGGAGCGCAAGCGCCACTTCGACCTCGACCACGGCCCGCTGGTGCGGTTCACCGCACACGACCACGGCTCCGGTTTCCGATTCACCGTCAGCAGTTTCGCACTCGACGGCTGGTGCACCGCGCTGGTGCTCACCGAGATCCTGCACGCGTACCGCGCGGCGGCCCGAGGCGAGACCTGGCACCGGGCTCCGTTGCGGACCGGGTACGCGGACTTCGTTGCACTGGAGCGCGCGGCGATGAGTTCGCCGCAGGACAAGGCTTTCTGGGCGACGGAACTGCAAGGCGCCCCACCGTCCACTTTGCCGCAGCGGGCGACCGAGTCCGCCACGCGGCATCCGGTCCTGCAACAACGAACCGTGCTGGAGGTCGACGACGACGTGCGGGACGCGCTCTCCGCACTCGCAACCGAACTGGGCGTCGGGCTCAAGCACGTCCTGCTCGGTGTGCACCTGCGGGTGGTGCGCGCGTTGACCGGCGTGGAGGACACCGTCACCGGTCTGGAGACCAACGGCCGGCCGGAACAACTGGACGGCGACCGCGTGGTCGGCGTGTTCAACAACATCCTCCCCCTGCGCGTCACCGTGCCCGCCGACGCGACCTGGGCCGACCTCGCTCGCTCCGCGTACGCGGCGGAGCGGCGGACCTCGCCCCATCGCCGCTACCCGCTGGTCGCACTGAATCGGGAGTTCGGCGCCAGTGCGTTGTTCGACACGCTCTTCGTCTTCACCCACTTCCACCTCTACCGCGAGGTGTCCGCGGTGGAGGAGATGCGGGTCTCCGATCTGCAGGCCCCCGACCAGACCTACGTACCGCTGACCGCGCATTTCAACGTCGACGCCGGGTCCGGCCGTCTCCGGCTGCTGCTGGAGGCGGACCCGGCCAAGGTCCCGGCGGAGCAGGTGGACGAGATCGGCGCGCTGTTCACGGCCGCGCTCCAGGCGGCGGCCAGACGGCCCCACAACGCTTCGCCGCACTGGGAAGCGAAAGCCCGTCCTCCCGCCGGCCACACGCTGACCCCGGAGCCCGGCTCCGACCTCGCCGTGCACGAGTTGATCGAAGCCGTCGTGCGTCGCGGACCGGACCGGACCGCACTGATCGAGGGTGGCAAGCACCTCAGCTACCGGGGCCTGTGGACGGCATCGGGGCGGCTCGCCCAGACCCTGCAGGCGTTTTCCGCCGGTCCCGGCACCGTGGTCGGGCTGTGGGCGGAACGCAGCATCGACTACGTGGTGGGGCTGCTGGCCGTTCTCCGCGCGGGCGCGGCACATCTGCCGATCGACCCGGAGACCCCGCCGGAGCGGGTGACCGCCGTGCTGACCGAGGCGGGTGCCGCCCTGGTGGTGCTGCCCGACGGAGTGCCGGTTCCCGAGGGCGTCGCGCCGGAGGCGGTGCTGCGGACAAGTGCGAGGTCCGGCGCCGGGCTGCGTCGTCCCCGGCTGCGCGGAGACCACCTGGCCGGCGTGCTGGCCACGTCGGGGTCCACCGGGAGGCCGAAGCTGGTCGGTGTCCACCACCAGGGGCTGGCCGGCTACCTGCGCTGGTGCGTGCCCGCCTACGGCATCACCGAGCGGACGTTCGCACCGGTGCACTCGTCACCCGCGTTCGACCTCACCGTCACAAGCCTGCTCGCGCCGCTCACCGCGGGGGGAACCGCGAACCTGTTGCCCGGCAGGGACGTCACGAACCTGAGCACGGCACTGGCCACCGGGCACCACACCCTGGTCAAGATCACCCCGTCGCACCTGTTCGCGGTCGCGGGTCACCTCGCCGCGCTCGGGCACACAGTCGGCGGGCTCACCGTCGTGGCAGGGGGCGAGCAGCTCGACGGCAGGCAGGTTGCCGCCATCCGGGCGGTCGCGCCGGATGCCGTGCTGTTCAACGAGTACGGCCCCACGGAGACCGTGGTGGGCTGTTCGGTGCACCGAGTCGGCGTGGCGGGAGAAGGCCCGGTGCCGATCGGCGGACCGATCGCGGGCAGCTCGGCGGCGATCCTCGACTCCCCGGTCGGCCTGCGGGGCGAGCTCGCGGTCGGCGGAACCGGGGTCACCAGGGGCTACCTCGGTGCGCCGGCCGCCACCGCCGAGGTGTTCGTGCCGGACCCGGACCGGCCGGGTGCCCGCCGCTACCGCACGGGCGATCTGGTCCACCGGCTGCCCGGTGGAGCGCTCGTCTTCCGCGGCCGCGCCGACCGGCAGGTCAAACTGCGCGGCTACCGCGTCGACCCGGGCGAGATCGAACAGGCGCTGACCGCGCACCCCGGCGTGACCGGCGCCGCAGTCCTGCTGGGGGACAGTCCCTCGGGCACGCCCCGGCTGATCGCCTATTGGTGCGGCACTCCAGAGGCCCCCGAGCTGAAGGACTGGCTCCGGCGACGGTTGCCCGCCCGCCTGGTCCCCGCCGAGCTGCGCCGGCTGGCCGCGTTACCGCTCACCGGCAACGGAAAGGTCGACCACGCGGTGCTGGCCGCACGGCCGGAGCGCCGGGAACGGCTGGTGGACCGGATCGAACTGCTGACCGAGGAGGAGGCGGACCGGCTGCTGCGCGAAGCACGCGGGCAGGCGGACCGGCCGGAGGCACCTGGAGATCGTGATGACCGAGCCTGACCCGCGCATCGCGCGGTTGTCCGACACCAAGCAGCAATTGCTGAACCTCTGGCTGGCCGACGGCCCCGCCGTGCAGCAGGAGTCGCGTACCGACACCGAGCAGACCGTCGCCGGAATCTGGGAAGAAGTCCTCGACCTCGACGAGGTCGGGCTCGACGACGACTACTTCGCCCTGGGCGGCGACTCCGTGCACGCCATTGTGATCGTGGCGAAATTGGAGACGGCCGGGCTGCGGATCTCGGCCCAGGACCTGTTCGGCCTGGCCACCGTTCGCGCCGTAGCGGAACGGGCGAGCGCCGGCTTCCCGGCCACCGCGGTGGCCGCCGGCTCGCGGGCGACCGACTACCCGCTCAGCCCCATGCAGGAGGGAATGCTCTACCACTCGGTCGGCGGCAGCAGTCCCGGCGCGTACGTGGTCCAGGCGTGCTGCTCGCTGACTGGGGAACTCGACCTCGAGGCGTTCCGCGCGGCGTGGGTCGCCGTGGTGGACGCGACTCCCGCGTTGCGGGTCTCGTTCGACTGGGCCGACCGCGTCCGGCCGCACCAGGTCGTCGCCGACGGCGTCGTACCGGACGTCCACCTGCTCGACTGGCGCGACCTCGACGGCCCGGCCAGGGACGCGGCACTGGCGGACTTCCTGGAGGAGGACCGCGAACGAGGCTTCGACCTGGGCAAGGCACCGCTCTTCCGGCTGACCCTGGTGCGTGAGTCCGGCGAGATGTACCGGTGCGTGTGGACGCACCACCACCTCGTCCTGGACGGCTGGTCCCAGCAGCTGGTGCTCGCGGACGTCCTGGCGACCTACGCGGCACTGGTGGCGGGCAGCGAACCCCACCTGCCCCGGCGGCCCGGAATGGCCGACTACCTGGCCTGGCTGGACCGGCAAGATCGTGCCGCCGCCGACACGTTCTGGAACCGGCAGTTCGCCGGACTGCCTGGGGCGACGAGGGTCGCCGGGCCGGGGTGCGTGCGGGGCCAGGTCATCGCGCGGCGCGGCGGTGAGGTCGAGCTGAGCATGTCCGCGGAGCGAACTGCCGCTCTGAAAGAACTGTGCCGCGGCACCGGTCTCACGGTCAGCACCGCCCTCTACGGGGCATGGGCGCTGGTGCTCTCGGAGCTGTGCGGCAGCGACGACGTCGTCTTCGGCGTCACGGTGTCCGGCCGGCCTCCGACGCTCCCCGGAGCGACGGAGCTGGTCGGTCTGCTGATCAACACGGTCCCGCTGCGGGTGCGCTCCGCGGCGGCCGGGTCGGCCCTGCCCTGGCTGAGGGAGCTGCAGGACCGACTCGCCGAGATGCGCGAGCACGGGTACGTCCCACTTTCCGGCGTCACCCGTGCCGTCGGCCTGCACCACCGCGACACCCTGTTCGACACGATCGTGGTGGTCGAGAACTTCCCCGTGACCGCGACCGGGGAGAGCCCGGGAGCGCTGGCGATCGGGGACGTGCGCACCGTCGTCGACGAGGGCTACCCGCTGGTGCTGGAAGTGGTGCCGGGCACCGAGTTGCTGGTGCGAGCCCGGCACGACCCGGCTCGGCTCGACGCCGCGGAGGTGGCCGGCCTGCTCGACGCGCTCGTGGCCTGCCTGGACGCGGTGACCGAGGACCCGGAGCAGTCACCGTCCCGGCTGCGCGTTCCGCTGGCCGAACGCCTGCGACAGCACCGGGAACGGACTTTCCGCACTCGCCACGACAGGGCGGGACAACTGCTGGTGGCCGCACGGCGGCAGTCGATGGCCGGAGCGACGGACACGGGAGAACAAGCATGACCTTGGTCGTGGTGACTGGTGCGGGTGGCTTCGTGGGAGGCCACCTGGTCCGGGCTGTGCGTGCGCGGTACCCCCGTGCACGGGTGCGCGGAGTGGACCTGCACTACCCGCGGTACGGGCGGAGTGAGGCCGACGAGTTCCTGCTGGCCGATCTCCGCGAACGGGACCGCTGCGCGGCGGCGGTCGGCGGCGCGGACATCGTCTTCGCACTCGCCGCCAACATGGGCGGCATCGGCTGGACGCACGCCGCACCGGCCGAGATCCTGCACGACAACCTGCTGATCTCGGTCAACACCCTGGACGCGTGCCGCCGGCAAGGTGTGCGCACGGTCGTCTACACCTCGTCGGCCTGCGTCTACCCGGAGTCGCTGCAACGAACTCCGGGCAGTGCACCGCTGCGCGAGACGCCGGTGTTCCCCGCCGAGCCGGACATGCAGTACGGCTGGGAGAAGCTCACCACCGAGATCCTGTGCGAGACCTACCGCAAGACCTACGGCATGGACATCAAGGTGGCCCGGCTGCACGCCATCTACGGGCCGATGGGGAGCTACAGCGGTCTGCGCGCAAAGTCCTTGTCGATGCTCTGCGGCAAGGTCGCCGCGGTGCCGGGGGACAGCGGTGAGATCGAGGTGTGGGGCGACGGCACCCAGACCAGGTCCTACTGCTACGTCGACGACTGCGTCACCGGCCTGCTGCGCCTCGCTGAGTCCGCGGTGGACCAGCCGGTGAACATCGGGTCCGAGGAGCGCGTCAGCATCGGCGAGCTGGTCGCCATGATCGCGCGCGTCGCGGGTAAGGAGATCACGCCGCGCTACCGGCCGGACAAGCCGGTCGGGCCGCTGGGCAGGGTGTCGGACAACGCGCTGTGCCGCGAGCTGCTCGGCTGGCAGCCCCGCACGACGCTCGACGAGGGGCTTCGCCGCACCTACCGCTGGATCGAGAACCAGGTCGTCATGCCTCGCGTCGGTGAGCGGGTGGCGCTGTGAAACCCGAGCGCGCCAAGGCGATGGCCGGTGTGCTCGACCTGACGAGGCTGCTGCTGGGGCACTTCCGGTGGTTCCGCGACGCGCGACTGCAGGACGTGGTCACGGCTGCCCTGCGCGACAACGACGCGGGCCGCGAGTGGGTCATCGGCCTGCTGAACGTCAGCATCCGGATTCGGCAACGACTTGCCTACGTGTTGCGGCTGGAACCGCGCCGGCTGTGGAGCAGGCTGACCTTCTCCCGGCGCGCCACGGCCGCCCCCAGCTCGTCGCTGTCCCTGTTGTGCCCCACCAGGCACCGCGTGGCCAACCTGGCCGAGTTCCTGCGCAGCGTGCACCGGACCGCCGCCGCACCCGGCCGGGTCGAGGTGCTGTGCTACGTCGACGAGGACGATCCGGCGCTGCCGGAGTACGAGGAGCTGTTCGCCCAGGCCCGGCTGCGCTACGGCGGGCTCGCCCGGTGCGTCCTGCACGTTGGCCCGTCGATCGGGGTGGCCGCCGCGTGGAACAGCCTCGCCGAGCAGGCCACGGGCGACTTCCTCCTGATGGCCAATGACGACCAGCTCTACGTGGACCACGGCTGGGACGCCACCCTCGACCGGAGGGTGGCCGAGCTGACGGCGCTCCACGGCGACGGAGTGCTCTGCCTGTACTTCGACGGCAACCAGTACACGGACGGCGGCCGGGACTTCCCGATCGTGAGCAGGTCCTGGTACGAGACCCTCGGCTACTTCGTGCCGACGATCTTCCAGCAGTGGGAGGTCGAGCAGTGGGTCTTCGACCTCGCGGAGCGGCTGGAACGGCTGTTCGCCGTGTCCGGGGTGTTCGTCGAGCACCGGCACTACCAGGACTACAAGGCGACGTTCGACCTGACCTACCAGCGGCACCGCATGACGAGGGACAAGTCGTTCGCCGACCATGCGTTGTTCCTGCGCACGGAACCCGAGAGGGTCGCGGAGACCGCCAAGCTCGCGGCCAGGGTCGCCGGAGGGTGTGGCAGGCCGGTGGAACTGACTGAAGGCGCGGGCGAACGGGTCCGCGAGCGCTATCGCGCGCTCATCGACGAGCTGCACGTCGCCGCAGAGCACGAGGCCGCGGCCCAGTGCGCCGAGCTGGCGGTGCGACAGGGGTTGTGGGCCTCGCCCCTGCACCGTCCGGTCGACTACCACCCGGACCTGCCGGTGGTAGCGGAAGGCGACGGGGACGACCTGTGGTTCACCGCTCATCTGGCGGACCGGCACCGGGCGATCGCCGACGAGCTGAGCGCGGTGTACGAGGCTCGCGGAGAGGACGACGCCCACGCGGGAGCCGAGCCGTTGGTGCTCTACCGCGACGGTGCGTGGACGGCCGCCGCCGCGGGAGTGCCCGTCACCAGGGCGGCGCTCGACGGCATCCCTGAAGCCCTGCTCTTCCCCGGCGCCGTCGTCGAACTGCGGTCCCTGCGCGCTGCGTCGCGTTCGGCGGCGGAGTGCGGCCCGAGCAACGCGTTCCTGCGGGTCGAGTTCGGTGCCGTGGTCAGCGCCGGCAGCGGGATCCGGGTCGGCGACAGCACCCGTTCCTGGCCGGAGGGCGGTTGCCTGGTCTTCGACGACGGGCTGGAGCAGGAGCGCTGGAACGACGGCGACAGCACGAACATCCTGCTGGGCTTCCGGGTACCGCGCTCCGGTGAGACCACTTCGGACCGGCCGGCACCGCGCCGCGCGGCGCAGGCGAGGCGGTGAGCGGCGTGTGCGGAATCATCGGAGTCTTCGGTGACGGCGGCCTCTCGTCGTCGGACGTGACCGCGGCCGTGGAGGTCCTGCGGCCCCGCGGTCCGGACGGGACAGGGGTCTGGGCTTCCGCGTCCGGTCGCGCGGTGCTCGGGCACACCCGGCTCGCCGTAGTCGACCCGGCGGGCAGCGCCCAGCCCATCAGGGACGAGTCCGGCGAAGTCACGATCGTCGTCAACGGCGAGTTCTACGACCACCGGCGGATCCGCCGCGACCTGGCGCGCACCGGACACGCCTGCCGCACCGACGGCGACAGCGAGATCGCCCTTCGGCTGTACCGCAGGGACGGGCACCGCGCGCTGAGCGAGCTGCGCGGCGAGTTCGCCTTCGCGCTGTGGGACGAGCGCAGGGGCGAGCTGTTCGCCGCGCGCGACCGGTTCGGCGTGAAGCCGCTGTTCTACGCCGAACGGGACGGACGGCTGTACCTGTCGTCGGAGATCAAGGCGCTGCTGGCCTGCGGCGTGCCGGCGCGGTGGGACCTGGCCGCCTACGCCGCACACCTGCAGATGGCGTTGCCGCCCGACCGGACGTTGTTCGCGGGAGTGCGCCAGCTGCCACCGGGGTGCTACCTGGTGGCGCGCAAGGGCGATGTGACGGTGCACCAGTACTGGGACCTGAACTACCCGACCGAGGAGGAACTGGCCGGCACCGAGCACCGGGGAGCGGACGCTCTCGCCGGGCACGTGGCGGAGGTTCGCCTCGCCCTGGACGAGGCGGTGCGGCTGCGCACGATCGCCGACGTGCCCGTGGCCTGTCACCTCAGCGGCGGCGTCGACTCGTCCGCGATGACCGCGCTCGCCGCACGGCACGTCCCGGTCAGCGGTTTCACCGTCGGGTTCCCGGACACCGCCCTCGACGAGAGCCCGGTGGCGGCGCGCACCGCCGCCCGGCTCGACCTGCCCCTCCACCGGGTCGGCGTCGAACCGGCGGACGTCGCCGCGCACCTGGTGGCCACCCTGCGGGCGGGGGAGATGGTGCAGGAGAACGCGCACGGCGTCGCGAGGTTCCTGCACAGCGCAGCCATCCGCGCCGGTGGGTTCAAGGTCGCCCTGGCGGGCGAAGGAGGAGACGAACTCTTCGCCGGGTATCCGCAGTCCCAGCGCGACCTCGCGCTCAGCCAGGACGCGGCTGCACTGCACCGGGCCAGGGCCGGCTACCGCAAGCTGTCCGGCTTCGGCGCGCCGCGGCATCTGCGCAGCACGCTGGACAGGCTCGGTTTCCTGCCGAGCTGGCTCACCCAGCGGTACCTCACCGTGGTGGTCCCGTCGCGTCCTCTGCTCCGCCGCGAGTTCGCTGGCCTGCTGGAGGAGACGGACTCCTGCGCCCCCCTGCTGGACCAGGCCCGCTCCCAGCTCGACGGCCGGCCGCCGCTGCACCAGTCCTCGTACCTGTTCGCCAAGGGCCGGCTGGCCAACTACCTGCTGGCGGCCGAGCGCCTGGACGCCGCCCAGGCGGTGGAGGTGCGGCTGCCCTACCTCGACCACCACCTGTTCGCCACCGTCCGGACTGCGGCGCTGTCCTGGTACGCGCCCGAGGGCCGGAGCAAACACGTGCTCCGCGAGGCCGTTCGCACCGAGCTGTCCGACGAGGTCTACACGGGCGGCAAGCGCGGCTTCTTCGCCCCGCCCGCCACTGTCGGCAGCGGACTGGTCGAACTCCTGCGCGACCTCACCGGTGACTCGGCGATGCGGGACAACCCCTTCTACGAACCGAACGCGGTGCGCCGGTTGCTCGACGAGTTGGCCGACCGGCCCGCCGATCGACAGGCGGACAGCGACCGCCTGCTGCACCTGGTGACGGGGACCGCCCTGCTCACGACCGAGTTCGGCATGACCGCCGACGCCGCACAGACTGTTGGAGGCAGCGGTGACTGAGCTGGACCAGGACCAGGTGTTCGCCGGCTTCTCGGCCGCCGAGGAGGTCGAGCTGTGGCAGCGGATCGCCGCGCTGCCGCCGGAGCGCCGGGCGCTGTTCGACGAGGTGCTGAGCGCCGGGCTGGGCGTACCCGGTTCACCCGGTGTTCCGGACGCGGCCGCGGGGCCGGTGAGGCCGTCCTTCGGCCAGGAGCGGATGTGGGTGCTGAGCCGGCTGACGCCGGTGGCGTACAACTACGCCACGGCGGTGCGATTGCGCGGCCCGCTCAACCCGCTCGCGCTGCAAGGCGCGCTCGACGCGGTGGCATGCCGCCAGGAGTCGTTGCGCACCAGCCTGATCCCCGCGGACGACGGCACCCTGACGTGTTCGGTCGCCGAGCGGGTCGCGGTGCCGTTCCGGATCGTCGACCTGACGTCGGCCGGCGAGACCGAGGTACTCGACCGGCTCGTGGCGGCCGAGACCCGCAGTCCCTTCGACCTGGGGAACGGCCCGCTGCTGCGTGCCGTGGTCTTCCGGCTCGGCTCCGACGACCACGTGGTGCTCCTGACCGCGCACCACGCGATTACCGACGGCTGGTCGAACGGCGTGCTGGCGCGGGAGCTGTCCGAGGCCTACGGCGACCTGGTCGCCGGCCGGCCCGTGCGACTGCCCGTGCCCGATCTCGGTTACCGCGACTTCGCCGAGTGGCAGCGGAACCGGGCCGATGGGCCGGAGTCGCGCGAGCTGACCGCCTTCTGGCGGGACCGGCTCGTCGACCTCCCGCAGACCGAGCTACCCCTGGACCACCCTCGGCCCGCCACCGGGCGGGGCGCGGGAGCGAACCACAGCCTGGTGCTCGGAGCCGACCTCGCCGCCGGCCTCGAGCGGCTGCGCCGGCAGAACGGCGGATCGCTGTTCATGCTCGTCCTGGCCGCGTTCGCGGTGGTGCTGCGCGCCACTACCGGGCAGACCGACCTGGCGCTGGGGACGCTCGTCTCCGGGCGCACCCGGCCGGAGTTCGAGCGCCTCGTCGGCTACTTCGTCAACGTGGTGCTGGTGCGCCTCGAGGCCGCGGACGACAGGAGCTTCCTCTCGACCTGGGCGGGCGTGCGGGAAGCGGTGCGGGACAGCCTGGCGCATCAGGAACTGCCCTACGAGAAGCTCCTGGAGCTGCACCGCGAGTCCGGTGGGGCCGGGAGCCCGATCCGGGTGCTCTGCGTCGCTCAGCAGTCGGAACCGTCACTCGACCTGCCGGGCCTGGCCGCCGAGCGGCTCGAGGTCGAGCTCGGCGCCGCGCAGTACGACCTGCTGGTGGAGGTCAGCGAGGAGTCCTCCGGGGTGAGGATCTCCTGCCAGTACGACGTCGACCTGTTCACCGAGGCCACGATCCGGCAGGTCGCCGAGCACCTCTGCACCGTGCTGACCGGTGCCGTCCTGGACGTGGAACGGACCGGCGCCGAACTGCTGGCCGAGCCCTGGAACCTGCCCGCCGCAACGGTTCCCGCCGCGGGGGAGAGCGTGTCCGCCCTGTTCGAGCAGCAGGTGGACCGCACGCCCGACGCCGTCGCTTTGTACGACGGATCGCGCACGATCTCCTACCGGGCGCTGGAGCGGCGCGCGAACCAGCTCGCTGGCCTGCTCGCCGAGCACGGGGTGACGCCGGGCGACCGCGTCGCCTGCTGCCTGCCCCGGTCGGTGCACTCGGTGCTCGCCATGCTCGCCGTGCTCAAAGCCGGAGCCGCGTACGTGGCGGTCGACCCGGACCAGCCCGCGGAGCGGATCGGCACCATCCTCGCTGACGCCCGGCCGAGCTGCGTGCTCACCACCGCCGCGTTCAGCGACACCTGTGCCACGGCGGATGCCCGTCAGGTCGTGGTGGACGCGGTGGGCGGGGAGCTCGACGGCCGCGCCGCCCACCGGCGGACGCTGCCGGTGCACGACGACTCCGCGGCCTACCTGGTCTACACCTCCGGCTCGACCGGCGTGCCGAAGGGCGTGCTCGGCACGCATCGCGGCGTGATCAACCGGATCCGCTGGATGCAGCGCGCCTACCCGGCCGGTGACACCGAGGTCTGGGCGGCCCGGACCTCTCCCGGTTTCGTCGACGCGGTGTGGGAGACGTTCGGCCCGCTGCTGTCCGGTGTGCCCCTCGTGGTCGTGGGCGCCGGGGACACGGCCGACCCGGCCCGGCTCGTCGAGGTGCTCGCCGCACAGCGGGTGACCCGGCTGGTGACCGTCCCGTCGCTGCTGCGGATCCTCCTCGACGACCGCCCGGACCTGGAGCACGACCTGCCGCACCTGCACACGTGGGTCAGCAGCGGGGAGTCCTTGAGCGCCGGGCTCGCGGAGCGGTTCCACCGGAGGCTGCCGGGACGCCGTCTGCTGAACCTCTACGGCAGCGCGGAGGTGGCCGCGGACGCGACCGCGTTCGAGGTCGTGCCCGGGGCGGACCTGCCCGCGGTCCCGATCGGTACCCCTCTCGACGGGGTGACGACGGAGGTGCTGACCCCGTCCAGCGTGTCCGCACCTCTGCTGGGCGTGGGCGAACTGCACGTCGGAGGCGCCGGTCTCGCTCTCGGGTACCACGCTCGCCCGGCCGAGACCGCGGCCCGTTTCGTCCCGGTCCCCGGAGCGGGCGGTGCCGGTCGGCGGTGGTTCCGCACCGGCGACGAGGTCCGCCGCCGCGTGGACGGTGCCCTGGACCACCTCGGCCGGATGGACTCGCAGGTGCAGATCCGGGGCCACCGGGTCGAGCCCGGCGAGGTGGAGGGCGCCCTGCGGCAGCACCCGGAGGTCCGGGACGCCGCCGTCACCGCCCAGCCGGACGCGGTGGGTGACCGGTCGCTCGTCGCGTACGTGGTCACGGTGGACGACACCGAGCTTCCCGGCGACCTGACCGCCTTCCTGCGGCATCGGCTCCCGTCGTACGCCGTGCCCGCCGCAATGGTCCGGCTGCCGGAACTGCCGCTGAACGCGAGCGGCAAGGTCGATCGCCCGCGCCTGCTCCGTCCCGGCCGCAAGCAGGGACGAGGCGCTCCGGCCGGGCCGGGCACGCCGCTGGAGGCCGTGGTGCTCGACGTCTTCGAGGACGTCCTGCCCGTCACCACCCGCCCGCACGCCGCCGACGACTTCTTCCTGCTGGGCGGTCATTCGCTGCTCGCCGCCCACGTCGCCGCCGTGCTGCGGGAACGTCTGGGCGTCGCGGTCTCGCTGGGTGACCTCCTCGCGGCTCCGACCGCCGCGAGCCTGGCCGCTCGCCTGGAGCGAGAAGGCGCCGCTCTGCCCGCCGAGCGGGTGGCATCCGGCCCGGTCGCCCAGGTCGTGCCCGATCCGGCGGCGCTGCACGACCCGTTCCCGCTCACCGAGATCCAGCGCGCCTACCTGGTCGGCCGCGACGCCGAGCTCGACCTGGGCGAGGTCGCCACCCACGCCTACATGGAGCTGAACGCCGCCGGACTCGACGTCGACCGGTTCGAGACCGCCCTCAACGAGGTGGTCGGACGGCATCCGATGCTGCGGGCGGTGATGTCCGACGACGGCACGCAACGAGTGCTGGAGTCGGTTCCCCGGTACCTGGTCGAGTGCCAGGATCTGCGGGAGGACGACACCTCCACGCGGCAGCGGCGGATGCTCCGCTGGCGCGAGGAGATGTCGCACCAGGTGCTGCCCGCCGACACCTGGCCGCTGTTCGACGTGCGGGTCTCCCGGATGCAGGACCAGGACGCGGTGGTGCACATCAGCATCGACGCCCTGGTCTGCGACGCCTACAGCTTCGGTCTCGTGATGACCGAGCTCGCGGACCGCTACGCGGGACGCGGCGACGCGCACCCGCCGCTGAGCCTCACCTTCCGAGACTACGTGCTCGAGCAGGAGCGCCGCCGCCGGGAACCGGCTCGGGAGAAGGCACAGGCGTACTGGCGGGATCGGCTCGCCGAACTGCCGGCAGGGCCGGAACTCCCGATGGCCACGACGCCGGAGGACGTCGGGCAGCCCCGGTTCGCTCGACGTTCCGGGCGGCTGGACGAGCGCGACTGGTCGGCGTTGAAGGCCAGGGCCGCGGAACACGGGCTGACCGCGTCCGCCCTCCTGCTGAACGCCTTCGTCGAGATCGTGACCCGGTGGAGCAGGCGGCCGCACTACAGCCTGATGCTCACCGTGTTCCAGCGCGACCAGGTGCACCCCGAGGTCAGCGGTCTCGTCGGTGACTTCACGACGCTGTCCGTGCTCGAGGTCGACCGCCGCGCCCGGACGACCTTCGCCGCCCACGCCCACGCGCTGCAACGGCGGCTGTGGGACGACCTGGACCACGCTCAGGTCAGCGGGGTCGAGGTGATGCGGCAGTGGACCAGGGACCGCGGCCTGCCGCCGCGGCTGCTGACCCCGGTGGTGTTCACGTCGAACCTGCCGGTGGCCGGCGCGTCCGGCGGCGACGACACCGGTTCTCCCTTCGGCCAGGTCGGCTTCGGTGTCACGCAGACGCCGCAGGTGCACCTGGACCACCAGGTCGGCGAGCAGGACGGCGCGCTCGTCTACAACTGGGACTCGGTGGACGAGCTGTTCAGCCCCGGTGTCGTCGACGGCATGTTCGGCGAGTACCAGCGGTTGCTCGGCCGGCTGGTCGCGGACGAGGCCGTGTGGGCGGAGCCGCCGGGAACCACGCTCCCGGAGGCGCAGGCGGCCGTGCGGGCGAGCGTCACCGTCGAGTCGGAGGTCGCTGCGGCCCGGTGCCTGCACGACGCGGTGTTCGCGATGGCCGAGAGCAGGCCGGACCAGGTGGCGGTGGTCGACGGCCGGACCCGGATGACCTATCGCGACCTGGCCGCGCGGGCGCATCAGGTCGCGCGCACGCTGCTCGGACAGGGAGGCCCGCGGCAGACCCTGGTCGGGATCGCGATCCGCAAGGGGTGGCAGCAGGTGGCCGCCGCCTTGGGCGTGCTCGAGGCGGGGATGGCCTTCCTGCCGCTCGACGCCGACCTGCCGCCGGCACGGCTGGAACACCTCGTGGAACGCGGGGAGCTGCGGACCGTGCTCACCGCGGGCGAGGCCGCGCGACAGCTGCCGCGACTGCCCGGTGTCCAGGTGGTGGACCTCGACACTCCGGCGGAACTCGACCCGTGCACGACGCCGCCTGGGGTGTCCGTCGATCCGGACGACCTGGCCTACGTCATCTTCACGTCCGGGTCCACCGGGACGCCCAAGGGCGTCATGATCGACCACCGGAGTGCCGCCAACACCGTCGACGCGGTCAACGCGCGGTTCGGGATCGGGCCGGACGACCGGGTCCTCGCGGTGTCGTCGCTCAGCTTCGACCTCGCCGTCTACGACCTCTTCGGACTCCTCGCGGCCGGCGGCACGATGGTGTTGCCGGAACACGGGAAGCGCCGAGATCCGGCGCACTGGGCCGATCTCGTCCGGCGGGAGCGGGTCACCGTGTGGAACTCGGTGCCCGCGCTCGCGGGGGTGCTCGCCGACTACGCCGAGCCGTTGGCCCCGGACGCCCTCGCCTCGCTGCGGCTGGTGATGCTCAGCGGCGACTGGATTCCCATCGCGCTGCCCGACCGGGTCCGCGCGCTCGCCGAGAGCGCGACCGTGCTGAGTCTCGGTGGCGCGACGGAGGGATCCATCTGGTCGGTCTGGTACCCGATCGGTGTGGTGGAACGGGACTGGCCCAGCGTCCCCTACGGCGTCGCCATGCCCGGCCAGTCCGCACGTGTCCTGGACGAGCACCTGCGGCCGTGCCCGGACTGGGTGACGGGGGAGCTGTACCTCGGCGGACAGGGTGTCGCGCTGGGGTACTGGCGGGACGACGAGCAGACCGCACACCGGTTCCCGCTCGACCCCGAGACTGGCCGGCGGCTCTACCGGACCGGTGATCTGGCCCGGCACCTGCCCGACGGCAACCTGGAGTTCCTCGGCCGCGAGGACGGCCAGGTGAAGGTCAGCGGGTACCGCGTCGAGCTGGGAGAGGTCGAGACGGCGGTGCAACGACTCCCCGGGGTGCAGGCCGCCGCGGTGGTGGCCGTGGGCGCGCCCGGTGAAGCACGGCGGCTCGTCGCCTTCGTGGTGCCGGAGGCGGGAACGGCGCTCGAACCCGCCTCGCTGCGCGACCGGCTCAAGGAGATCGTGCCGGAGTACATGGTGCCCGCGCTGTTCCGGCAACTCGAGCACCTCCCGTTGACCGACAACGGAAAAGTCGATCGGTCCGCCCTGCAGGAGCGTGTGTCGCAAGCAGACGGACAGATCCAGGCGACGGCGCCGGTGGACCCGTCGCGCGTCGCCGGGGTGATCGAGGACCTCGGCGTGCTGTGGGGGGAGCTGTTGTCCGTGCCGGTGGCGCGGCCGGAAGACGACTTCTTCGCGCTCGGCGGCACCTCTCTGGAGGCGATCCGGCTGAACACGAAGCTCCAAGAGTTGTGGGGTGTGCGCATCCCGCTGACCAGGCTGTTCGACAATCCGGTGCTCGCCGCGGTGGCCGAGGCGGTGACCGAGGCGCTGAGCGGCGCGGACTCCGGATCCGGTGTCCTGCAACCCCTGGTGCCCCGTCCCGACGACCGGTACGAGCCGTTCCCGCTGACCGACATCCAGCACGCTTACTGGCTGGGCCGCCGGACCGGCCTCGGGCTCGGTGGTGTCGCCACGTACGCCTACCTGGAGATGGACGTCGAGGAGCTGGACCTCGGCCGCCTGGAACGGGCGGTGCGGTTGCTCGTGGACCGGCACGACGCGCTTCGGACCGTGGTGCGACGGGACGGCAGCCAGCAGGTGCTTCCCTCTGTTCCCCCGTACCGCGTCAGCACCGAGGACCTTCGTTCCCAGCACCCCGACACCGCGGCGGAGCGTCTCGCCGCGATCCGCGCCGAGATGTCGCACCAGGTCCGGGACGCTGGCCAGTGGCCGCTGTTCGACCTGCGCGCCCATCGGCTCGACGACCTCGTCACCCGGCTGTACCTGGGGATCGACCTGCTCATCGCCGACTCGTACAGCAGCCGGATCCTCACGAAGGAGCTGATGACGCTCTACCACGATCCCGCTGCCTCGTTGCCCGAGTTCGGCTGTACCTTCCGCGACTACGTCCTGGCGGCGGAGGAGCTGAAGGGGAGCGACCACCACCGCCGTGCCCGGGACCACTGGACGGCCAGGCTGACCGAACTGCCCCCGGCTCCGGGACTGCCACTGCTGCGGCGGCCCCAGGACCTCGTGGCGCCGCGGTTCCACCGTCTGCAGACCGAACTCGACCCGGAGCGGTGGCACGCGGTGCGGGAGTGGGCGGCGGCGAACGGGCTCACGCCCTCCGGGACGCTCTGCGCCGCGTTCAGTGAGGTGCTCGCGCGCTGGAGCGACAGCCCGCGCTTCACGTTGAACGTCACGACGTCCAATCGGTTCCCCCTGCACTCCGATGTGGATGCTCTGGTCGGGGACTTCACCACTACCACGTTGCTCGCCGTGGACGCTGCGAGTGCCCACACGTTCCCGTTGCGGGCGAAGCGGTTGCAGCAGCGGCTGTGGCAGGACCTCGAACACAGCCTGGTCAGCGGCGTCGAGGTGCTCCGCATGCTGCGCAGGAAGCCGGACTGGCGGGGCGAGGTGATCATGCCGGTGGTGTTCACCAGCACCCTGGATTCCGGAGGCGCGTCCTCCACTGAGGACACAACCGAGAAAACCGCCTTCTGGCAGGCGAAGCCGGTGTACGGGCTCAGCCAGACGCCGCAGGTGCTGCTCGACCACCAGGTCGCCGAGTGGTCCGGGACGTTGGTCTGCACCTGGGACTTCGTTGCCGACGCGTTCCCGCCCGGCCTGGTGGAAAGCATGTTCGACGCGTTCAACACGGTGCTCGGCGATCTCGTCGAGGTCGCCGAGCGAGCTGGAGGTGATCTGGAATGACCACGGTCGATCAAGACTTGTCGTTGCTCCCCGCCGAGCAGCGGGAACTGCTGCGCGGCCTGAACGAGCTGACCGGTGATGTCCCGCCGGGGACCGTCGCGGCCGCTGTGGCCGCCCTGTCGGCCGAGCGGGGCTCTTGCCTCGCGGCGCGGGGCCCGGCTCGCGAACTGACTCGTGCGGACCTGCTCGTGGAGGCCGATCGCCTGGCCGCCGCCCTGCTGGAGCTGCGGGTGACGCCGGGCCAGCGGGTGGCCCTGTGCGTGGAACCCGGCGTCGGCCAGATCATCGGTCTGCTCGGCATACTCCGTGCGGGAGCGGTGGTGTTGCCGATCGATCCCGTGGCGGGGCACGTGGCCCGGTGGCGGGCGGTCGAACGGTCGAGCGCGGCGGTCCTCGTGTCCCAGCGGTCGCTGCTTGGTCAGTTGGGCTGGCCGGAACGCCTCGGCGTGCTGGCGGTCGACGACCTGCCGCGGGCGCGGACGCCGTTGACCCTGCCGGACCTGACGGACGGCCACGCCGCCGCGTGCGTCGTCGGTGGTGCGGAGACCGTGCTGCGGCATCGGGACCTGCTCAACCTGGTGGCCGACCTGGCCGATCGGTTCGGCATCGGCCAGGACGACCGCGTGCTGGCGCTCACCCCGCTCACGTCGGGGCGAGGCGTCCAGGAGACCGCAATCGGTCTGCTGACCGGTGCCGCGCTGGTGTTCTGCGAGGACGCCGACGCGCGGAATTCCTCTGGCTGGCCGGCGTTGATGACGCGGGAGCAGATCACCGTGTGGCACGCCACGCCCTACTTGCTCGACCTGCTGGTCACCGAGCTGGAAGATCGCGGTGAAGGTGTGCCTGAACAGCTCCGGCTTGTGCTGGTCAGCGGCGAACGACTTCCCGTGGACCTCACCCGGCGGCTGGGCGACCTCGCCGGTCAGGGGGTCACCGTCGCGAACCTGTCCGCGGCCGAACCGGATGGTTCGTGGGTCGCCTGCCACGCGCCCGCCGGTGAAGCGCGGGAGACGCCGACGGTGCCGATCGGACGGCCGATCCGCAACCAGCGCGTCCACGTGCTCGCGGAGAACGGCAGCGACTGTCCCGCGTGGGTGACCGGGCAGGTGTACTACGGCGGATTGGTGGCCGAAACCGTCAACGGCCAGAACGACTCCGGCACCGTCCACCCCGCGACCGGTGAAAGGCTGAGGCCCACCACCCAGTACGGCCGGGTGCTCCCGGACGGTGTCGTGGAGATCGTCGGCGACGCTTCCGCGCAGCTGCTCGTGCACGGCCGGCGATTGCACGTGCACGACACCGAGGTTGCCCTGGCTGCGATGCCCGAGGTGCGTTCGGCCGCAGTGGTCACCGTCGCCGATGGCACCGAGTCACGTGGGTTCGTGCGTCTTCTGGCAGGAGCGAGTATCACCGGGGCCGACCTGCTGGACCGATTGCGCCGCAAGGTCTCGCCCTACCTGTTGCCCAGCCGGATCGAGGTCCTGGACAGGTTTCCGCTCACCGCCGACGGACGAGTGGATCGACCAGAATTGGCCGCGATGCACGGTTCGGCGGCGAGCAGGGCCGCCGAGGTCGCTCCCGAGGTTCTGACGCGGACCGACGCGGACCTGCTCGCCGCGGCCACCGCCATCGCGTGCCGGGTGCTCAACGTGAGCGAGATCGAGCCGGACACGAATTTGCTGGACCTCGGCGTCACCTCGGTCGAGCTGGTGCGGCTGGCCACGCTGGCCGAGGACGAGCTCGACATCGAGGTCGAGGTGGAGGAACTGCTGAACTTCCCGTCGATCTCCATGCTGATCGGTCCGCAGCTCGCCAAGAGCACCGAGCCCGTGCGGCAGGAGCCCACGCGGTCTCCGGACGAGGCTGAGGACCTGCTCGTCGGAGTGGTGAAACGGCACGCCTTCAAGGACAGGCACATGGGTGTGCGGCACGAACACACCGCCGAGACCGGATTCAGGCTGGGCGGGAACGCCGATCCCAGGCTCTTCGCCCGTCGCACGGAACGCCGCTTCTCTCCCGCACCAGTGGTTTTCGCCGATCTCGCGCTGCTGCTCGGCGCGTTGCGGTCGGCGGACCAGGGCGGCGAGTCCAAGTTCTGGTATCCCTCTGCGGGCAACGCCTACCCGTTGGGCGTCTACCTGGAGGTGGCGCCGCACCGCGTTCGGGACCTCGACGCGGGGATCTACTACGTGCGTCCCGACCGCGCCGAACTCGTGCCGGTCACCTCGGGCGGCCGGATCCCCGCCACCGCGCACGCCGACCTCAACCAGGCCGCGCTGGAGGAGTCGGCCTTCACCCTCTACCTGGTCAGCAGGATGGACGCGATCACGCCGCTCTACGGCGAGCTGGCGTGGGACTTCTCCGTGTTCGAGGCGGGAGCGATGACGCAGCTGCTGATGTCCGTCGCGGCGGAGACCGGTCTCGGACTCTGCTCCGTGGGCACGCTGGACTCCACCGAGCTGACCGAACCGTTGCAGCTGCAGCAGAACGACCGGTTCGTGCACGCCCTGCTCGGTGGAATCCCACACCGAGACGGAACCAGGGCACCGCGATGACGGCCCGCAGCGGACCCCTGTCTGGCCGACGGCGGCCGGTGTCGGCAGACACCCGCGATTGGGTGCGCCCGATCGGACCGCCGGCGGGTGCCACCCTCCCGTTGCGGGTTGTGGCAACCGAACCGGGACTCGACCTCGCCCGCTGGGCGACGGACGCGGTCGACACAGTGCGGTCCTGGCTCGACCGGCACGGAGCGTTGCTGTTCCAGGGCTTCGGCGTCGACCTCGGCGGTTTCCCGGCGGTCGTCCAGGCGTTCGTCGGCGCACCCAGTCCTTACCTGCAGCGGTCCTCCCCGCGCACCGAGCTCGGCGATCGGATCTACACCGCCACCGACCACCCCGCTGACCAGACCATCCTGATGCACTCCGAGAACTCCTATCAGCGGGATTTCCCGGGGCGTCTCGTGTTCTGCTGTCTCCGGCCACCGATGACGGGCGGCGCGACGCCACTGGCGGACACCCGTCGGGTGCTCGGCAGGATCGATCCCGAGGTGCTCGCCGTGTTCGCGGAGCACGGAGTGCGCTACGTGCGCAACTACGGCACCGGCCTGGGGATGTCCTGGCCGGAGGCGTTCCAGACCGAGCAGCGCGCCCAGGTCGAGGAGTACTGCCGGGAGCAGGAGATCGGCTGGGAGTGGATCGGGCGTGACCGGTTGCGCACCAGCCAGATCAGGCCCGCGCTCGCCGTGCACCCCGGCACCGGCGAGCGAGTGTGGTTCAACCACGCGGTCTTCTTCCACACCAGCAGCCTGCCTGAGCAGATCCGCAGCCAGGTGGGGACGCTACCGGCGGACGACCTGCCCGCCGCCACCACCTACGGGAACGGCTCACCGATTCCCGCAAAGACACTCGATCATCTGCGGTCGGCCTACACGTCCGAGCAGGTCGCTGTGCCGTGGCAGGTGGGTGACGTCCTCGTGGTGGACAACCTGCTGGCAGCGCACGGCCGAGAGCCCTACACAGGTGACCGCAAGGTGGCCGTCGGCATGGGCGTCCCGCTCTCCTGGGACGCGGTGCGGCCAGGAGCGAGCCGGTGAGCTCCTACGCGTCCCGCCCACGCTGTCAGGCCACCGCCCGCACACCACCGCTGCCGGGATGACCGCGGCCGGCCGGATCCTCCGGCCTCCCTCCCAGACCGTCCCGAACACCCTTCCCCACAAAACGAACAGGAGATATTCCGTGACCAAGCCCGTGGACGACACCACCGACAACCGCACCTTCCACGTCGTCATCAACGCCGAGGAGCAGTACTCGATCTGGGCCACCGACCAAGACCTGCCCGACGGCTGGACCGTGGCGGGCAAGACCGGCAGCAGGGACGAGTGCCTGGCCCACATCGACGAGGTGTGGACCGACATGCGGCCGTTGAGCCTGCGGCAGTTCATGGCCGAGCACCCGGAAGGACTGACCGACGAGGTCGTGGAGGACCCGTACGCCGGTGTCCCGACGCTGGTGGAACGGCTCTCCGCCGGGCAGCACCCGGTCGAGATCTCGCTGCGCCCCGAGCGCACCGCGGTCGCGCTCGGCGAGGCCGTCGAGCGCGGCTTCGTCTTCGTCCGGTTCACCGGCACCGACGGCGGCACCGAACTGGGGGTCGAGCTGGTCCCCGACGACTGCGCGCTGTCCGGCGCGGACTTCGCCGCGGCGACGGGGGAGATCCGCCTGAGCGGATCGCTCGAGCTGGACTTCGTCCCGATCACCTGTACCGCCTCGATCGATCTGTCCACTTTGGCTGGACAGGGGGCCGTCGCGGTACGCCAGGCGTGATCAGTGACGGATCGAGGTCAAGGGAGCCGGGAAATGGCGAAGTCCACTGTGTACGTGTTCTCACGGCTCGTCGCGCCGGGCCTGGGCGACCTCGTCCAGCGCAACATCGCGCTGGCCCTGCTGCGCCGGGCGTACCCGGACGCGGCGATCACCGTGGTGACTGGGCACGACGTGGCGGCCCGGTTCGCGGACTTCTTCGAGCGGCACAGCTACGCCGCGGACGTGGTGTGCTGCCCGGATGACGGGGACGAGGGCGGCTGGCGCCGGTTCATCGACGACCTGGCCGCGCGGAAACCTCAGGTGTGTTTCGTCGACCCGGACAGCAGGGGACTGGGCGCGAGAGAGGCGAGGCAGGCCGGGATCCCGGTCCGCCTCGGTGTCCCGGGGCGCGAAGCCGACGATGGTGATCTTCTCACGCACCCGCTCCAGTTGCGATTCCCGGTGTCCCGCGCACCGGACCTCCTCGACTACGCCTCCGCGTTGGCCCGTGCCCTCGGCTTGCCGGGAAAGGTCCGTGCACACGACGTGGTGCCGGAGTTTCCGCGCAGTGCCACACCGCCGCGGGGACTGGTCGCGGGCTCGCCCAGGGTTGCCGTCCATCCCGGCGGCGACCCGCGGTGGAACAGGCGCTGGCCGCTCGACAACTACGCCGAGCTCTGCCGGCTCCTGGTCCGGCGCACCGGTGCCGTCTGCTACCTGCTCGGGGACCAGGCGGAGCGCGAGAACCTGCTTCGCCTGGCGGAGCGAGTCGCCGCGTCGGAGCCGGATGCGCGCGTCGAGGTCGTCGCGGGCGGAACACTTGACGACGCGGCGAATCTGCTCGCCGAGATGGATCTGCTGGTCGGGAATGACTCGTCACCGGCCCACGTGGCCGCCGCCGTGGGCACGCCGACCGTGGTCGTCTACGGCCCGACTGGAACCGAGTTCTTCTGGAAGCGGGTGTACCCGCTGCACACGGGGGTCTCCCTGAGCTATCCCTGCCAGTCGGTCGCCAATCCTCCGGACGACCTCTCCGCCCGGAGCTGCGCGCACCACTGCCTCGTCCCTTACTCAGCGCCCGACGGCCCCTACCCGAAGTGCTTGACAGACCTCGACGTCGAGCGCGTGTGGGTCGCCGTGGCCCGTCGGCTCGGTTGCCCCGAGAACGCAGAATCGAGGTCGTGACGTGAGCCAAGAGAACGCGGATCCGGTCCGCACCATTCTGTCGATCAACTTCAACCACGACGGCGCGGCCGTCCTGCTCCACGAGGGAAGGGCGGCGGGCTTCGTCACCACCGAGAGGTTCTCCGGGCTCAAGAAGCACCCCGGGCTGCGGGAGGCCGATCTCGCCGAACTGCTCGACCAGGCCGGGATCTCGCTGTCCGATGTGGACCACGTGATGCTGTGCAACCTGCACAACATCGACTCGCCTGACATCGTGGAGCTGTACGGATCCGACCTCAAGGAGACCTGGTTCGAGTTCTGGGTGGACCAGCGCAACACGCGGGTTCGCATCGACGGCGTCGAGATCCCGTGCACCGTCAACCCGGAACACCACCTCCTGCACGCCGCCGCGAGCTACTACACCTCACCGTTCGACACCGCGGTGTCGGTGGCCATCGACGCGATCGGCTGCCGCGCGTACCTGGGGCAGGGCACGAAGCTCCTGCCCGTGCAGGAGGACTTCGACAGCTGGTTCATCGCCAACATCGGCTACTCCTCCGTCGCACAGATCATGTTCGGTTCGGGCATCGTCGGCGCGGGCAAGGTCATGGGGCTGGCGCCCTACGGTGCGGCGGGCGCGCCGGCCGGGGTCGACCTCACCGGGATCACCCGGCTCGAGGACCTGGTCGCACTGGCCGACCGGGACCCGGTGCCGGTCAAGGTCGGCCAGCGCGAGCTCAACGCCCGTCTGGCGCACTACGTCCAGCTCGGCCTGGACATCCAGCTGATGGAGTTGTTCGCGCAGCTGGGCACGATCGCCGCCCAGTCGGGGGTCGCGCCGAACCTGTGCCTGTCCGGTGGCACCTCGCTGAACGTCATCGGGACGGAACCGGCGTTCGCCGCGTCGAAGTTCGAACAGGTGCACTTCCACCCCGCCTGCGGTGACGACGGAACCGCGATCGGGGCCGCCCTCTGGCACTGGCACCACGTTCTGGGGAATCCACGGCAGCAGCACCCGAACACCGAGCTGATGTACTCGGTCCGGCAGTACCCGGACCACGTGGTGCAGGCCGCTCTGGACGAGTTCCGCGACCAGATCTCGGTGGAGGTGGTCGACGACTACGTGGGCCGTGCGGCCGACCTGATCGCCAACGGCGCTGTCGTCGGTTGGTACGAGGGTGCCGCGGAAATCGGCCCCCGCGCGCTCGGGCACCGCAGCATCCTCGCCGACCCGCGCAGCCCGACCATGCGGGACCGGCTGAACTCGGAGATCAAGCTGCGGGAGTACTTCCGCCCGTTCGCGCCGTCGGTGCGAGGCGAGCGGGCCGCCGAGTGGTTCGGCGTGGCCGACAGCCCGTTCATGCTCCGAGCCGCTCCGGTTCTGAAGCCGGGGGTGCCCGCGGTGACGCACGTGGACGGCACCGCGCGCCTGCAGACGGTCCGCCGGGAGGACAACCCCGCCTACTACGACCTGATCCGCGCCTTCGAGGACCGGACCGGGGTGCCGATGGTGCTGAACACGAGCCTGAACACCAAGGGCGAGCCGATCGTCGAGACCCCGCGGGACGCCGTGCGGACCCTGCTGGACGCGGGGCTCGACCACCTCGTGCTGCCGCACATGATCGTGCGCCGCCGGGAGACGCCATGACCGCGCCAAGCAGGCTCGCGGCAGGCGAGGGCTCGGCCGTCCGTGTCCTCGCCGAGGGCCGGGTGACGCCGTCATGAGCGGTGATCTCCTCGGCCTGCTGTCCGCGATCAGAGGGTTGCGGGTGCTGGTCGTCGGCGACGCGATCCTCGACAGGTACCTCACGGGGACGTCCACCGGTCTGTCCAGGGAGGCACCGGTTCCTGTGGTGGAGCTGACCAGCGAGCACGACCAGTGCGGTGGTGCGGCGAACGTGGCGGCGAACCTCCGCGCGCTCGGCGCCGAGCCGCAGCTGCTCTCGGTGGTCGGTGCCGATCCGGCCGGGCAGCGGCTTCGTGCCGCTCTGGCCGCCGCCCAGGTCGGCACCGGCGACTTGGTGGTCGACGAGAGCCGGTCGACGGTGGTCAAGCGCCGGGTGCTGGCCCGGGAACAGATGCTGTTGCGGATGGACGAGGGCAGCACGGGCCCGATCACCGCGGCCACGGCCGGCGAACTGACCCGCCGGCTCAGCGACCAGCTGCATCGGTGCGACCTGGTGATCGCCTGCGACTACGGCTACGGCACCTTCACCGGCCCGGTCGTCGAGGCGTTGGCCCGCTACCCGCGGCGCCCGCTGTTCGCCGTGGACTCCAGGACGCCGGAGCACTTCCGGTCACTTCACCCGGACGTGGTGAAGCCGAACTACGACGAGGCCGTCACGCTCCTGGGCAAGCCCCGGCTGGATTCGTGTGGCGACCGGGTGAGCCAGGTCGTGGACCACCAGGCCAGCCTGCTGGAGCGCAGCGGAGCGGAACTCGTCGCGGTCACCCTGGACCGGGACGGTGCCGTGGTGCTGCAGGCCGGCCGGCCGAGCGTGCGGACCTGCGCGGCCGTTCGCGAAGCCGAGACGACAGTCGGCGCAGGAGACACCTTCACGGCGGCGTTCGCGCTGGCGCTGACTGCGGGTGCCGAGCCGGCCTCCGCAGCCGAGTTCGCTTCCGCGGCAGCGGGAACAGTGGTGCGCAAGCCGGGTACGGCGATCTGCGATCCCGCAGAACTGCGCCGGACGCTGGCGAGCACGGGCAAGGTCCTGCCGGACGGCGAGCTGCCCGCGTGGCTCACCGACGTCGCGGGCCGCAGTTGCCAGGTGGTGTTCACCAACGGCTGCTTCGACATCCTGCACGGCGGTCACGTCTCCCTGCTCAGCCGGGCGAAGGCACTCGGTGAGCTGCTCGTCGTCGGTGTGAACGCCGACGAGAGCGTGCGCAGGCTCAAAGGACCGTCCCGGCCCGTAGTCCCGCTGGCGGAGCGAATGCGGGTGCTGGCCGCGCTGGGGTGTGTTGACGTCGTGGTGCCGTTCCACGCCGACAGCCCTGCGGAGCTGATCGAACGGCTGCGACCGGACGTCTACGTCAAGGGTGACGACTACGCCTTCGAGGACCTGCCGGAAGCATCGCTCGTCGAACGCCTCGGCGGCCGTGTAGAGCTGTTGCGCACGGTCGCCGACCAGTCGACCACCAAGATCATCCGAGACATCCACGCGTTGTCAGGCGAAAGATGACGGTCCATTTCGGACTGAAGAGGAGCACGAAATGATGGAATCGACGACGACGACCGGATTCCGGCGACTGGAGCGAGCGCGGCGGCGATACGCCGAACTCATCAACGCCCTGCTCGCCGCCGGCGATGAGACCGCCGCGCGGGCGTGCGCGGAGCTGGCCGTCGCCCAGGGCATCTGGCGCCACCCCGACCAGCGCCCGAAGCACTACGTGCCCTCGCTGCCACCGATCCCGGTCTACGACCCGGCCGACTTCTGGTTCACCGACTACCTGCGGGAGAGCTACCCGCGCATCCGGGCCGAGCTGGACTCGGTTACCGACCCGTCGGCGCGCGGCTTCCTGCCGGTGGAGGAACCGCTGGTCGGCGCCGGCCGATGGGACCAGGTGACCCTCTACGACATGGGACATCGGTTCGACGACGCCTGCGAGCGGTTCCCGGTCACCGCCGGCGTGATCGAGGGCATTCCCGAGGCCAGCAGCGGCGGGCCGGGGGCGGTCACGCTGTCCTGGCTCTACCCTGGATCGCACATCCTGCCGCACTGCGGCGGGTCCAACGCCCGGCAACGGGTGCACCTCGGACTAGTCGTCCCGGAGGGACCCCGGATGAGGGTCGGGGACCAGATCCTGCGGTGGCGGGAAGGCGACTGCCTGGTCTTCGACGACTCCTTCGAACACGAGGTGTGGCACGAGGGAACCGAACCTCGGGTCGTGCTGCTGATGGACGTCTCACACGCCGGGCTGGATGACAGCGCCCGGGACTGGATCCTCTCCGCCCGCACCGCTTTCGACGAACGCATTCGCGCGTACATGGACGAACGCGGCATCGCGCGCGCGGAGATGGTCGACGGAGTGCTGCATCTCGTCGCGGACGGCGCGACGACCAGTCTCTTCACCCGGCACATGAGGGAGATCGACGCCTCGGCGGTCGAGTTCAGGGACGGAAAGGTCAGTTACGAGTGACCACGCCCGCCGCCACCGGCACGGACCCGCAGCCGAGGCCGGGCTGGTCGCAGCTCTCCGCCCTGCTGCGGTTCGGTCCCGGCCTGCGGCTCGCCCTGGCCGGACTGCTGTTGCTGGACCTGCTGTCCTACACCACCGTGCTGATCCAGCCCCAGGCCGTGAAATGGCTGCTGGACTCGGTGTCGACCGGTGCCAGCTTCGCGCCCGCCCTGCTGATGTTCGCCGCCGTGGCCGTGTGTTCCACGACCCTGGTCGTGGTGAGCAGCTACCAGATGGGCAAGCTCGGGCACCGGATCGTGCTAGGGGCGCGAAAGGACATGATCGGTTCGCTCTTGAAGGCGCGTGTCACCACCGTGCTGCGCATGCCGATCGGTGATGTGCTCTCCCGGGTCGGCACTGACACCGCACTGCTGCAGCACGCGCTGTCCGAAGCGCTGGTCCGCGGTGCGGTCGCCCCGATCGTCATGGTGGCGACCGTGGTGCTGATGGCGTTGACAGACCTCACGATGGTGCTGGTCCTGCTGGTCATCGTGGTCGTGGGTATCGGAGCCGAGCGGCTGGTCCTTCGTGGACTGTCGAAGGCGGCAGAGGCCGGCCAGGTCAGTGTCGGTGACATGCTCACGGGGCTGCAACGAGTTCTCCTCGCCTTCCGCACGGTCAAGGCGTTCGGCACCGAGGCGCGTGAGGCGCGCGAGGTCGTCGGGCAGGCGGAGTCGGCCTACCGGCAGGCAACGCGGGCGTCGGGCTGGAAAGCGGTCATCGACGGCACCGGCTGGGGACTCATGGACGTCATGTTTCTGGCCTCGCTCGGGATCGGTGCCGCAAAGATCGCGTCAGGTCAGATGTCGGTCAGCGACCTCGTCGCGTTCATGATCTATGTCACCACCCTTCGCACGCCGGTGGCGGTGCTCACGAACGCCGCGAGTGCCATCACGGCTGGTCTGGCCGCACTGGCGAGAGTGGACGAGATCCGAAACATCCCGGCCGAGCCGGACGACCACGTCCTGGCCGTCCCGCCGTCCACCACCTCCGCCGACGCCTTGATCCCCCCGGGGATCGTGCTGGACGGGGTCTGGGCCGGGTACGGGAAACACCCCGTGTTCAAAGGCGTCTCGTTGCACATCCCGCACGGGCTCACCGTCCTGACCGGGCCCTCCGGGATCGGTAAGACCACGCTCCTGAACCTGATTGAACGGTTCGTTGAGGTGCGGCGGGGACGACTGCTGCTCGACGGGGTCGACATCACAGCTCTGCGACGCGCCGAACTCCGCGATCGCCTGGCCTACGTCGAGCAGGACGCGCCACTGCTCGGCTTGAACATCCGCGATTCCGTCAGCTACGGCGCGGACTGCGCGGACGACGACGAACTGATCGCCGCCCTCGACTCGGTGGGGCTCGGTGACTGGGTCAACGCCCTGCCCGACGGCCTGGAGACCCTCGTCGGAGAGCGAGCCGTGGCGATCTCTGGTGGGCAGAGACAACGGCTTGCGGTGGCCCGCGCACTGCTGCGCCGAGCCGACGTGCTCCTGCTCGATGAGGCCACGTCACAACTCGACGCCGACAACGAGCAGACGTTGCTACGGACTCTCGTCGACCAGTCCAGGACCCGCACCGTACTGGTGGTCAGCCATCGCATGTCCGTGGCGACTCAGGCCGATCTGGTGGTTCTGCTCGACGAGAACGGGGTCCGCGCAGCAGGGAAGCATGCTGATCTGCTGCGTTCGGACGCGTTGTACCGCCGGCTGGCGAAGACGGGTCCGGCCTCGCCTGTGCCGGTTGCGCCAGTGCACAAGATCCGGCACGACAGCGACCACATCGATCCAAGGAGCTTCCATGGCAGCTGAGAAACGGCAGGACGGTGCGCTGGCTGAAGCGTGTCGTACCGGCGACGACCGGGCGATTCGGGAACTGGCGCCGACAGCGGAGGATCTCGCGGCCCGCGACGAACACGGGTGGAGCGCGCTGGACTGGGCCGCGGGTACCGGGAATCGGGCGACTGTGGCCGCTCTCCTCGAAGCAGGAGCCGACCCGGCGGCCACGACCAGGGACGAGCAGACGCCCTACGCGATCGCCTTGGCCGCCGGGCATCGGGAGGTGGCTGGGATGTTGCGCCAGAGCGCCGGGCAGGCGTCCGGCAACTGGACGCCCTACTGCCGCGCGTATCCGCTGAACGCGGTGCGGGCTTACCGCGGCTGGCCCTGGGAGGCGGACGAGAGCGTCCGGGACGGTTCCCGGGAAGGCGGAGCCATCGTCTACGTGCACGACGACTTCACCGTCACCTCGTCGATCTGGCCTGATGAGGACGTGCTCCTAGCCGAGGTCACGGTGGAGTGGAAGCGGTTCTGCCTGCAGGAGCTGGGATTCGAGGTTCCCGATGACCTCGACCTCGTTCCGGCCGTGAGCGAGCCGGCCGACGAGCGGACGAGCCGTGGCTGAGCTCGTCGACGGCACCGAGGCCTTGGAGGGTGGTCGCCGCTGCACAGTGGGCCTGACGGTGCGCAACCGTGCTTCCGGCACCAGCAGATCGACTTCGGCGGCCGTTCGTGCACGGCCTTGCCCGGAGACCACTTCCGGTAGCTCGGCGTTTGCGGCGCCGACAGGCCGTGGACACCCCGTTCGGGAGTCGGCTGGTTGCAGAGGAGAAGGGAACAGTGATGACGTCTGTGAATCGCGAGCTGAGCGTTTCCAGCACAGTCGGTGCGCGCGCGTACCTGGTGCAGATGGCACGTCGGTACTACACCGGCCTGATCGACGCCTGGCACTACGCGGGCGATGCCGAGAAGGCGATGGAGTGCGCGAACGCGGCGGTGCGGCAGGGCGTTTGGGAGCATCCGCTGCAGCGGGCGAGGGAGTACGTACCTGGGCTGACCGCGCAGCCGCTGCACGACCCCGGGCAGTTCTGGTTCACGTCGTACCTGGAAGAGAACTACCCGCTGATCCGGGCGGAGATCGAGCAGCTGCTCGACACCCCGCTCGACCCGGTGGTGCCCATCACCGATGACGCGGGCCTCATCCGCAAGGGCAGCTGGAAACAGGCATACCTGTACCGGGACGGCCGCTTCCAGAGCCAGACCTGCGCGCGGTTCCCCGTCACCATGGGTGTTCTGGAGAAGATCCCGGACGTGACGGTGCTCAGTCCAGGGGTGATCTCGGTGTCCAGGGTGACGCCGGGCACGCACATCATGCCGCACTGCGGCTCGACGAACGCGTTGCTTCGCATTCACCTGCCGATCAAAGTCCCTGCCGGTGCAGGGATCCGAGTCGGTGATCAGGAGACGCGGTGGGAGGAGGGCAAGTGCCTCGTCTTCGACGACTCGTTCGAGCACGAGGTGTGGCACCGGGGCACCGAGGACCGAGTGGTGCTGATCGTTGACGTGCTGCACCCAGATCTGAGCGGCGACCACCAGGAGCGGTTGTTGCGGCGGCGGCACAATTTCGAGGAGCAGATCGTCTCGTTCATGCGCGAACGCGGTCTGCGGCAGGTGCGCGTCCAGGACGGCGAGGTGGTGCTCACGCCGGATGACACCGTACGGCAGCTGGTCGAGACCTACCTGTCCGGCACCGGCATCACCAGGGCTGAGCTCGAGGGCGAGCAGGTGCGGTGGGAGCGGCAGGTTTGACGGCCCGGACCTCGCGATCGACGATCCCGCGCCGGGTTGCACGGAATCACCGATGCCGCGCTCGGCGGTCGTGCGGCGAGCATCACTGGACAGGAACACGAGCGCGATTCGGTCCGCACCCGCTTTCTGTTGTGACCGAAGGAGAAGTGCCATGAACTCGTTGTCCGACGCTGTGCTCACCGGCGCGGGTGAGGAGGAAATCGAGCGTTCCCCGTTGCCACAGATGTACCTCGCCGCGCTTCTGCGGGCGGAGGACGTCGCGATGTTCCAGGGGGTGACGGGCAAGGACGTTCGCAAGTCGCTGCACATGGGCCTCGTTCCGATGCCGGACCTGGCGCCGGACGAGGTGGTCGTGGCGGTGATGGCCAGCTCTGTCAGCTACAACACCGTGTGGTCGGCGATGTTCGAGCCGATCTCCACGTTCCGCTTCCTGCGGCAGTTCGCGGCCCAGGGAGGCTGGGCGCGGCGGCACGATCGTCCCCGCAACGTGGTGGGCTCCGACGCCGCGGGCGTGGTCGTCCGCGTGGGCTCCGGTATGCGGCGGTGGCGAGCGGGCGACCACGTGGTGGTCAACCCCGCCTACGTCGACGAGCAGGAAGCGGGCTCCCACGACGACGGCATGCTCGGCGCCGGGATGCGCGCGTGGGGTTTCGAGACGAACTTCGGCGGCCTGGCGGAGTACGCGCTGGTGCGGGCAAGCCGGCTGGTGCCGAAACCCGCGCACCTGACGTGGGAGGAGGCCGCGTGCAACCAGTTGTGTGCCGGCACCGCCTGCCGCATGCTCGTCGGTGACCACGGCGCCAGGATGAAGCAGGGCGATGCTGTGCTGATCTGGAGCGCCGCAGGCGGTCTGGGTGCGTACGCGGCCCATCGGCCTGGACGACACCACGGGCGACGATCCGGCCAAGGTGCTCGAGGTCGGCAAGCGGCTCGGCACCGAGATCCGCCGCCGGATCGGCCGGGGCCCGACATCGTCTTCGAACACGTGGGACGGGCGACGTTCGGCGTCTCGGTGTTCGTGGCGCGGCGAGGAGGAACGGTCGTCACGTGCGGCTCCAGCACCGGTTACCAGCACACGTTGGACAACCGGTACCTGTGGATGAAGCTGAAAAAGGTCATCGGCAGCCACGCGATGGACCTCCAGGAGCAGGTCGAGACCAACCGCCTCATCGCGAGCGGTGCTGTGGTCCCGACCATGTCCGCCGTGTCCCCACTGGCCGAGGTTGCCGAGGCGGCTCGGCTCGTGCAGACCAACTGCCACCTCGGGAAGATCGCCGTGTTGTGCCTCGCGTCTGAGCGTGGACTGGGCGTCACCGATCCGGCCCTGCGCGCCCGGATCGGCGAGGAACGGATCAACCCGTTGCTCTGCCTGGCAACCGCGGGAGGTGGAACGGCGTGAACCAGGCCAGCGAGGTCGTTCTCGCCCCGGACGACGCGGTGTCGCAGCTGGTCGAAACCTGGCTTTCGGGAGTCGGCATCGCACCCGCCGAGCAGATGCGCTAGGAACGCAGAAGCCCGTGAGCAGGACCGTGTCCACGATCACGACGTGCTGGCGTGGACGCGTCTTCGCGGCTATCGACGAAGAACGGAGAACGATGTACCTCGAGACTTCGAGGCTGGAGCTGCTGCCACTCGACCCGGACGAGCACACCGAAGCGCTGCACGAGGTCTACGGCAACCCGGCGGTGATGCGGTGGTGGACCTGTCCGCCGCTAGCTTCGGTGGAGCAGACACGCCAGGTGCTCGCCGAGGAGGGGACGAGACCTGGTGCCGCGCTGTGGACCTTGCGTCGTACAGCGGACAGGTCGGTGATCGGCATGGCCGGACTGCTCGGCGGCGTGGCCATTCCCGGCCTGACCTGGATCCTGGCCGAACAGGCCTGGGGACATGGGTTCGCCACCGAGGCGGCTACCGCCGTCATCGACCACGCCTTCACGCATATGGGCCACGGCCGGGTGGAGGCCTGGGTCGAGTCCACCAACGCCCGTTCGATCGCGGTGTGCAGGAAGGTCGGCCTGAGTGAACGAGGCCGGCTCGTCCAGCGTTACGAACACCGGGAGCGGCCGCACGAGATGATCGTGTTCGGCCGGGCGAGCAGACCGGATCCGATTTCGGTGGTCCACCTCCAACCGGTGGTCCAGGTGGCCGACGTGACGGCGACGGCGACGTTGCTGTGCGCTGCCTTGGCCGCCAGGGTTTCCTTCACCGTCGGCGAGCCCGCCGACATGGCCGGGATCGTCCTCGGTCCGTGGAGTACGGGGCCAGGCGTGCGCCTGGTTCGGTGTTCACCGTCGACGTGCGCTCCGGTCGAGATCGGCCTCGACGTCGGCAGTGGCTTCGCTGAGCTGTACCAGTCGGTGCTGGGTTCAGGGGCAGTTCACGTCGAACCGCCCGTCGACCAGCCGTGGGGGAGGCGCGAGTTCGCGTTCCGCTTGCCGGAAGGGCATCGGATCGTGGTGAGCACGCCGAACTGATCGACCATCGGGAATCAGACTCGCCGACATTCGCCTGACCAGAAGAATCGTTCGATCTCGAGCGGGGATCGACTGAGCATTGGGGTCAACTGATGCGATTTCTCGTGCTTACCGGTACGCGACCCTGGCAGGCCACAGGCGGGGCCTTGCGAATCAGAGCCACGTGCGAAGCGCTCGCGAAACTCGGTGCTGTCGACCTGGTCCTGTTCCGCTACAAGGACGCGCCGCCCGTCGACGACGATCCGCCGGTCGGCCCGTTCCGCAAGGTGCTCGCGCTGGACGACGCGTACGACACGCCCCGGAACAGGGCGACTCTCGAGGACGCTCTTTCCGGCTGGCTGGACGGCGAGCCGTACGACCTGGTCTGGTACGACCGAGAACGCCTGTGGCAGATCGCAGGAGGGCTGACGAGCGGAAAATCCGTCGTGGACGTGGACGACTTCGAAGACGTGATCCTGAGGCGCTGGTCGGAGCTCGGCATGAGCCCAGACAGGACGGAATTGACCCCGGCTGAGGCAGAGCGGCAAATGCAAGAGGCGGCCAGCATCGAAGCAGAACACGCCAAGGTAGCGGCGGCTGCGGACATGGTCGTTTTCACCAGTGGTTCGGACGCGGCCAAGCTGGCGTTCGCCAACAGCACGGTGGTCACCAACACCTATCGGCGTGATGGCCATCTCGGTGCAGAGCTGGATCGAACGCGTGGCGAGGGTGACACGATCCTCTTCCAGGGGTGGCTGGAGTGGCCGCCGAACGAGGACGCGGCGATCTGGTTCGCGAAGGACATCCTTCCGCGCGTCCGCGACCTCCACCCGCGAGCCAGGTTGCTCCTGGTCGGGAAGGCCTCGCGGGACGTGGAGGACCTTCGGTCGCTACCAGGTGTCGAAGTGGTCGGTGAGGTTCCGGAGATGAAGCCTCATCTCGATCGCGCGCACGTGATGGTCGCTCCGTTGCGTGTCGGTGGTGGCACTCGGATAAAGATCCTCGAAGCATTCGCCCACGGTGTTCCCGTCGTCTCGACGAGTGTCGGTTGCGAAGGACTGGAAGCCGAGGACGAGGTGCATCTGAGGATCGAGGACGATGCCGAGGCTTTTGCGCACGCGGTGGCCAAGCTGCTGCTGGACGGATGCCGGCGGCGCTCTCTCGCCGAGTGCGCGGCGACTCTGTACGAGCAGCGGTACACCCCGCGGGCGGTGGACGAAGCAGTGCGTCAGATCGTCGAGCGACTGATCCCGAAGCCCGCACCAACCAGCTGATGATGCCAACGAGGCGTGCGGGACCGGCGGTCGTGCTCAGCAGGGGGCGACACCGGTCCGCCACGCTCGGTCCGCGAGCCGCCCTTCGTGATTCCAGATGCGAGTGGTGGAAGACGAGGGCCAGCATCCATCTGGCGTCCCCGGTATGGGCGGTGCGGAGCCGGAACAGGAACGGTAGCCAGGTCGAACTCCACTTCGGCCTGGCCCAAGAACTCGTCGTGGACGCGGTCCTGGGCAACCTCGTCCACTTCGACGGTGACCGGCAGGTGCCGCAGGACCTCCTGGTGCGTCGCCGAGAACCCGGTGCGCAGTGCCGCGTGCCGCCGAGCCAGTTCGGTGAACGCCCGTGTCGACTGCTTCACCAAGGGCGATATCTGGGCCTGCGGCGGTCTTGTCATGAACCTCGTGCCGTGGGGCAAGGTCGGCAAAGTCATCGAAGCCGGCTACAAGGCGGTAAAAGCCGTCGCTTCCATGGTCAGAATCATCACCAAAGCCCAAGCGCTACTCCGTCGCGTCGACGGGTTCGCCTGCGAGGCGCAACGGATAGCGACGGCGGCACTGGCCAAGATCGGCGGTAATAGTCCAGGATGTGCTAAAAGAACAGCTTTATTCCCGGCGCCAAGATCCTTCTCGCTGACGGGGCTGCCAAGCGGATCGAAGACGTGGTCACCGGCGATCAAGTCCTTGCAACGAACGAAATCACCGGCGAGACTGCGGCACGTGACGTGGTGGGCACGATCGTCGGTGACGGCACCAAGAACCTCGTTGAGGTCAGCGTCGAGGGCGGTGGCGTCGTCACTGCGACCGATAACCATCCCTTTTGGCTCCCTGAACAGAAGAAATGGACATTCGCCAGAGAACTCAAGACCGGCTCAGTCCTGCTGGCCTCAGCCGGCGCTGCACTCAAGGTCTCTGCAGCCTATGAATGGACTACACAAGGACGAGTCCACAACCTTACGGTAGATAGCGATCGCACGTATCATGTGCTTTTTGGGGCCACGCCAGTTCTCGTTCATAATTGTGGTGAGGCAACACTTGGAGTACAGGCCGATGGGGGCGAGATTCGAGGAAGTGACTTCGCCGCCGAGTGCGAATTGCGGAGTGGTTATGTCTACCGATCGGGCAATAAGGAGAGCGTTATTTCTCCGGACGAGATGATGGAGATATTCGAACAGCAGGGCCATCCGATGAATGGTGGATGTGCGGAAATGCGGTGTCTGAGCAAGGTATATTCAAGAAAAGGTGAGGTAGGGATTCGAGGCGGGACCATGTCCACGGTGCATGTGAGCGATACGCCCAAGGGAGATCACGGAGCGCCTGTCTCTCCTTGTAAAGCGTGCCGCCGGGTGATGGATAGTTTGAGGGTAAATTGCTGATGGCTGGCGAACCTGTTGACTTTTTCTCCCGATTGAATCCGACAACCGTTTCCGCCCTACGCGTGGCTGGCTGGTACCCCGGACGGTATGTATACGTATCCTCGAATATCAATTGCCTGGAAGCGCAGGGTTGTACCCCGAGTTCAGCAGCACTCTGCTTCCTTGAATCCTTCTGTGGGCTTAAAGTCGGACCAGCTCGCGAGGATGGCCCCAACTTCTTTAACGGTGAGCCGTTCTTTGTCGACGCTGCAGGGGTTGGAGGGAGACATCAGGATGAATCCTTGGCTATTGGCTCGGCAATCGGTGGAGTTTGGTTTCCAATCGGCTGGTGGCTTAGCTATTCACACGTCTTCATGCGAGAAGACGGCGCTATGTCCGCTTTTGCAAACGGTTTGATCTGGAGTGTCGGAAACACACCGCACGAGGGCTTGGATCTCATGGTAAGTGCGGATCGCCCGTTGATCTGCGTTCATGCGCCCAAAGGGATGAAGCCGTGGCCCAAGTGGGTCTAACGCGCCAGTGTTCTCGGTGAGCCCGTCTAGTGTGCGATGTCACGGCTGGTCTCAGTTTTGGAATGATTCCGGTAATTCTTTTTAGTGTTTTCTGGCTTGGGTTATTGTTGTGTCGTGTGTTCGGGTCTGGACATGTGTTGCAGCTGCCTGTCCAGCGCGCGACTAGGGCTTGGAGTCCGCGTAGAACATCAGGCTGTGCGCAGGGGCTCTTGGGTGCGGCGGAGCTGGGTTGTGCGTGCCGAAAAGCACGTCCCGCCCGGCAGGTCGGGACGCGGTGGTCGTCTAACGCGAACTATCCACTGAGGACCTGCATGAACTGCTCAGCTGGCGTCATCACGAGCTCTGGCCCGCGCCTCCCGCGATCCCGGGGGAGTATGAGGCACTGCGACTGAAGTACGAGAGCGCCCAGTGTCTCGTCGCGACACCGGACAAGGCGCACGGCCGCCGTCGCGACCGACCTCCGTCTCATCTGCCACTGAGCGCCACGCCATCTCCGCGGCCCGTCACTGCACGCGGCGAGGACGTCAGCGCGAGGTGAGTGCCGCCCACTCTTGCTCGTCGAACGTGCCGGAGAGCGTGTAGGGCCGCTCCGGCACGACCGGGGCGCGCCGGGTTCCCAGGTCCCCGACGTCGATCGGGCGGTCACGGGTGTGCTGCACGCGGACCTCGACGGTGACGGGCAGGTGGGGGTAGGTGTCGGGCAGTCGGCGTAATGCGTCCAGCACGCGGTCCGCGACGGCCTGCGTCGACAGGGGCGACGCACCCGGCAACACGAGCACGAACTCGTCGCCGTTGAGCCGAGCGGCGCGGTCGACGGGACGCAGGTGGAGTCGCAGGACGTCCGCGATGTTGTTCTCGGTGTGCACCGCCGCGCTGGGCCCGTGGACGTCCGGGAAGCTGCTCAGGCCCGGCACGCGGATCACCACGAGCCCGAGCCGAACGGTGTCCGCCACCTGCCTGCCCAGCCACACGTTCACCGACTCCACCGTGTGCAGACCGGTCCACGGGTCGAGGGTGTTCATCGCTTTCTGGCCGGCCTTCGAGAACGCGACGTCATTGGCGTCGCGGGCGTCGACCAGCCGTGCGGCCAGGTGTCGCACCGCCGCCTCCGCGCGGCGTTCCACCTCACCGGACGGAGGAGCGACGATGGCGCCGAGAACGGCCTCGAAGCGCCTGCGCACGTCGGGTGGCACCCGGTCGCCGAGCGCGTCGCGCAACCGGATCGCCTCGGCGTAGGCCTCTTCCCGCCGGAACCCCCACCGCCCCCGGAACAACCGGCTGGTTTCGAGCGTGGTGCCGTCCGGGTCGAGCTCCTCGAGGTCGGTCGCGACGACGCAGGCGCCGAAGGCGGGGGACAGCACGACCACCGACCACTCCCTGGACAGTTCCTCGTCGGGCCGCAGCAGCACGGGCGTGACACCGAACGGCAGGTCGGGACGCACGTCGGAGACCATGCCGACGACCGTTACCGACGCCAGCGCCCCGATCCGCTGGTACACCTCGGCTTCCCGCAGGAAGTACGGCAGCCGCTGGAACAACGCGATGACGAGCACGGGCTCGTGGGGACCACTCGCCAGCGCCGCCTGTTCCACGGCGTGCGACGCGACCACGAGCGCCCGCTTGGAGAGCAGGCCCGCCCGCACGCCGGTGTCCGCGATCGCCACTGAAGAGCTCCTGTTCGACTGGTAGGCACACCAGCCTTCGAACCTAGAACCTGTGGTTGGCTGGACCAATTGCACGAAGGGGTGACAAAACGGCGCGCCGACTTCGGTTCGTCCAAGGCCGTCGCGGGCGAAAGCCAGGGCCTTGGCGTACTGAGAAGTACCTCTGAGCAGTTCAGCGGCATGGGCGGGCCGATCATCGTCCGGCACGATCGCGGCCGTGTTCGATTCGAACCGATCGGATCGAGCCTGTCCTCAAGGAGCGTCAACGCCGGTGGCACAGCCGTGCCCGCTCTGGCGGGCGCGTGCCCTGACCTTCGCGTCCAGCCTGATCCGCGCCCATCGCAAGCAGCTCGGGTCGGTGTGGCGCAAGCCCGACCCCCAGGACAGCAGGCGTTGCTGGTGCTGGTGTACCTGCACAAGGGCGAGCCGTTCGCCGACGGCGGCGCTGGGTTCGCGGTCTCGGCCACAACCTGCTGGCGCTATGTCAACGAGACCGTCGAACTGCCGGCTCAGCGGTCCCCGAAGCTGTGGCAGGCGCTGCGCAGAGCGAAACGGCAGGGCGTGGCCTACGTGGTGATCAACGGCACGCCGATCCCGATCGACCGGATCGCCGCCAACCGGCCGTTCTGCTCCGGCAAGCACAAGATGCACGGGGTCAACTTGCAGGTGATCGCCTCGCCGAACGGGACGATCCTGTGGGTGTCCGGTGACCTGCCCTGCAGCACCCCATGACACCGCCGCGGCCCGGATCTGAAACATCCTTGCCGGGCTCAATCAGCTTGCCGCCTACCTGGCCACCTCGCCCAAGTACCAGTTGCCCGACCACCTGGCAGGCCAGGCAGGTGCGCTGGCTGAGAACTCCTCGCGGGGGACGCCCAGGCCTCGGGTCTGCGGGGAGGATCTGGCCGCGGTGTTGCCGGCACTCGGTGGTGCCAGTGCCGTGGTGGAAGCCGCCCTGGAGAACGGGGACGTGCGGATCCAGGCCGATCGGCGCCCGCGCACCGACTACCTGGATCTCGTTGTAGCCCACCGTGCACGACCCGCGGATCGACGTTGCCCGCTGGGTGGACGTGCTCCAGGATTTCGTCCGGTCCGGGCCGGCGGCAAGTTGGGGCATGTCCAACGTCCCCGCCTGGGTACTCGCCAAAGCGGCCACCCGCGGCGACATGACGCAACTGCCGCCGGACGTTCGCAGACCCCGTGCCGGGCCTGGTGTCACCGGTCCGTCGTGATCGGTGGTCCCGTGGCCTTTCCCAGGGCCGTCCTCCACCGTCCCGGAGAGACCCCTTCCTTCTTGGCGAAAGCCCGGCTGAGAGCGGTGCCGGACTCGTAGCCGATCTCGGCGGCGATGTCCTGAACGCTCCGCGTCGTCTCCCGGAGCAGTACCTTCGCGCGGTACATGCGCCACGTCGCGAGGTAGTTCAGCGGCGTGTCCCCGGTTCTTTCCCTGAACACCGCGGCGAAGGCCGACCGGGACATCCCCGCTGTCCTGGCGAGGTGGCCGACCGTCCACGGCCGGCCCAGGTCGGCGTGCATGTCCTGGACGGCACGGGCGAGCCGGTCGTCGCGGAAGGCGGCGATCCAGCCGACGGTGCCGCTGCCGACGTCCGCGCAGAAGGTGCGCACCGCCTGGACGAACAGCGTGTCGGACAGGCGGCTCAGGACGAAACCGGCACCCAGGCGGTTCGCTGAGCACTCCTGCTCGATGAGGTCGAACGTGGCGCGCAGGAGCCCGCCGGACACATCGTCGAGACGCAGCCGGAACAACGCGGGCAGGAGCGCGAAGAACATCTCCGAGGCGATCGCGTCGAAGGTGAACCTGGTCGACACGATCCGGGCCGGATCGCCGTCTCCTCCGAGTCGTACCCGGTGACCGGAGGCCTGGGCCGCCAAGTCGTCGCAGTCGACTACTTCGCTGCCGTCCGCGTCACAAAGGGTGAAGCCCACTCCTGCGCGCACCAGGAAGCAGTCACCGGCCCGCAGGCGCTCTGGACTGGTCAGGGCATCCGAGTGGAGCAGGCACGATCCTTCCGCGACGAGGACGAGCCGGGCCAGATGCCGTGGCGGGCAGGAGAGGCCCCACGGCGCGTGCGCCTCCACCTGGACGTACCGCGCGTCTTCGATCCTCATCGTGGCGAGGAGGTCGTCAACCGGATCCATGCATCCTCCTGGACGATCTGCACCGAATTGTGGACGTCAAGATGCAAGTCGGCCAGCGGGAGCGACCTACCGTGAGTTCGAGTCCTCGAAGGAAAGGCGGCAGACGCGATGCGTGCGTACCAAGTGCGGGCCGGTGGAGGTCTGGCACTCACCGAGCTCCCGATACCAGATCCGTCGGCGGGCGAGGTGCTGGTGAAGGTCAGGGCCACGTCGCTCAACGCCCGAGACCGGCTCATCGTGTCCGGCACCTACTCCGTCGACGCGCGGGGACGGGTGCCGCTGTCGGACGGCGCGGGCGTCGTGGAGGCCGTCGGTGACGGGGTGACACGGTTCCGGGCCGGAGATCGGGTCGTGGGCACTTTTCACCCCACGTGGCTGTACGGCACCTTTCCCGGCTGGGGAGAGCTGCGCGGCACGCAGCTCGACGGGTGGCTCAGTGAGTACGTCGTGGCCGACCAGCAGAGCCTGGTTCCCGTTCCCGGCGCGCTGTCCTTCGAGCAAGCGGCCACCCTGCCGTGTGCCGCGCTCACCGCGTGGTCGGTCGTGTCCGGGACAGGCCCTGACGACACAGTGCTCGTCCAGGGGACAGGTGGCGTGTCGGTCTTCGCGCTGCAGTTCGCTCGCCTCGCGGGCGCACGAGTGGTGGCCACCACGTCCAGCGAGCACAAGGCTGGACGGCTCCGGTCCCTGGGCGCGATGGACGTGGTCGACTACCGGGCGACACCGGCCTGGGGTGCGAGAGTGCGCGAACTGACCGGTGGTGGTGCGACTCGCGTGCTGGAGATCGGTGGGGCGGGCACGCTAGAGCAGTCGGTGGAGGCCGTCGCGCTCGGCGGCCAGATCGCCCTCGTGGGCAACCTCGCTCCGGGTGACGGCATGGACGTGGACCGGTTCTTTCGCCGGGCGGCCTCACTGAGGTCCATCAGCGTGGGCAGCCGTGGTGACTTCGAGCAGATGAACGAGGCGATTGACCGCTGTGCCCTGCAGCCCGTCGTGGATCAGGTCTTCTCCTTCGACCGGGCACCGGACGCGTTCGCCCGTTTCGCGGCAGGCGGGCACTTCGGGAAGGTCGTCATCAGCCACTGAACGCCGATCGCCACGCCCTGGCAGAGCTGTCACGGCTCGCGGTCGGCACGGTGCGAGCGGTTCAGGTGGCGTCGAGGGTTTCCCGGTCGTGGCTGCCGGACGCGCGCAGTTCGGGGTGCCGGTCGCGGATCGCCGCCGCGTGCTGGACGTGATCGGCGGTCAATCTTCCGGCTGCCTCCGCGTCGCCTTCACGCAGCGCCCGGAGGATGTCGTCGTGATCTCGTTGCAGCGCGTCCGCGTGGTCGGTCGACCAGATCGTCGCGGGCGGTGTGAAGCGCACCCACAGCGTCTCGACGTACTGCAGCATGAGTGGTGACGACATCTCGTAGATCGCGAAGTGGAACCGCTTGTTGAGGCGGGACAGCTCGGCTGGTGCGGCACCGTCGCGCATGGCCCGTTCGATGTCCGCGTGCCGTTCCTCGATCTTGCGCAGGCCTTCCGGTGTCATCCGTTCGGCGGCCGAAGTCGCCGCGACGGCCTCCACGGCGGCGCGCAGACGGTAGAGATCGGCTGCGGTGTCCGGCGTCATCTCCCGCACCGTGGCACCTCGGTGCGTGGCGTAGTCGATCACGCCGTCGGCTTCGAGGATGCGCAGTGCCTCGCGTACCGGTGTGGGACTGACTCCGTACCTCTTCGCCAGCACCGTCTGCTTGATCAGCTCGCCGGGGCGCAGCGTGCCGGAAGCGACGTCCTCGCGGATCCGGTCGGCAACCCAGGCGGTGCGGCTCTGCGGGGGAGACGCGGAGCTTCCGTTGGTCATGCGACGCCCTTCGGTCCAGAGGCCTGATCTCTACAGTCTATGGGATGTAAGAAGGCCCTTCCGGGAAACACCAGCGTTACCCGTAGACAACACTCTATAGACTATGTAGCTTCTCTCGCACGCCGCCGACGCGGGTGGCCCACCAGCCGAGCGGGAGGGTGCAATGGCTGCACAGACCGGTTTGACCTGGCATGTCGCGGAATGGATCGTCGGCCAGGGGCATCGGCCTCCGCCCGCCGAACTCGACCGGCACCTGCGACGGATGACTCTCGACGCGGTGGCCGGCATGGTCGCCAGCTCGGGCGGGGCCGTGTCGCACGCCGTCGCGCGCCACGTCGCGAACCTGTACCCCGGCGACGAGGCCACCGCGATCGGCCACGGGCGTGCTTCGGTTCTGGGAGCGGCGCTGGTCAACGGCACGAACGGGCACGGCATCGAGTCCGATGAGGGCTACACGCCCGGGAGCATGCACCCCACGTCGGTGGTGCTGCCGGTGGTGTTCGCGCTCGGCCAGAGCACCGGCGCGGACGCGGCGCGCGTGCGGGTGGCCGCCGCGATCGGGATGGAGCTGGCGTGCCGCATCGCGGCCGCCGGGCACCCGGCGACCCGCGACCGACACTTCCACAACACCCCTCTCGCCGGGGTGTTCGGTGCCGCGGCCGCAGCCGCGGTGCTGCGCGGTCTCACGGTCGAGGAGACGGCGAACGCACTGGGCATCGCCGGTTCGCACGCGGGCGGGTTGTTCGAGTTCCTCGGTGACTCGGCCGAGGTCAAGCGGTTCCACCCGGGCAAAGCCGCGCGGGACGGCATCGCCGCCGCCGACCTCGCGGCATGCGGCCTGACCGGCCCCACCACGGTGCTGGAGGGCGTCGACGGCTACTTCGCCGCCTACGCCGGTCCAGTGGGCCAGGCGTGGTTCCCGGAACGGGTGCTGGACGGCCTCGGTGAGCGATGGGTGCTGCTCGACACCTACGTCAAGCCCTACCCGTGCTGCCGCCACGTGCACGGCGCGATCGACGGAGCACTGGCCTTGCGCGCTGAACTCGGCATCGACTCGGCGGAGATCGAGACGGTCCTGGTCGAGACCTTCCCCATCGCCGCCCGGCACGCCGGAACGGTGCTCGACACCGTCCTGCAGGCCCAGCTCAGCCTTCCCTACACGGTGGCCGTCGCGCTGACCCGCGGCGCCGTGACGTTGCGCGACTTCGCCGACGAGGCGCGATCCGATGCCACCGTCCGGAGTTTGATGAACCGCGTCACGGTGACCGTCGACCCGGAAGCCGATGCCGCGTACCCGAGGTCGGGCCGCCCGGCGCGCACGACGGTCGGACTGAGCGACGGGCGAACCTTCAGCACGTGGGTCCAGCACCCCTACGGCGAACCCGCGAATCCGCTGTCCGACGCCGCGCTGGAGGACAAGGTTCGCGGTCTCTGCGAACCCGCGATCGGTGAACCCGCGACGAGGGACCTGATCGACGCCGTGCACCGGTTCGACGACCTGGACTTCCTGGCTGACGTCGACCGCGCGGCCCGCACCCGAGGAGGCAACCGATGAAGGTCGGTGTCGAGGCGCTCGAGCTCGTCTACGGCGAGCACCGTGCCGTGAAGAACTTGGACCTCACCATCCCCGACGGCAAGTCGGTGGTGCTGCTCGGTGAGTCCGGCTGCGGCAAGACCAGCACCATGCGCTGCATCGCCGGCTTGGAGGCGCCCTGCGGCGGCCGCATCACGATCGGCGACCGGACGGTGTACGACGGCGCGAACGGTGTGACGGTCCCACCGTTCCGGCGCAACGTCGGCATGGTGTTCCAGTCCTACGCGGTCTGGCCGCACATGACGGTCATCGACAACGTCGCGTTCCCGTTGCGCATGAAGGGGATCAACCGCGCAGACAGCCGTCGCCGCGCTCTGGCAGTGCTGGAGGTCGTCGGGCTGGCGCACCTCGGGTCCCGTGGTGCCAGCCTGCTCTCGGGTGGCCAGATGCAGCGGGTGGCGCTGGCGCGCTCCATGGCGATGGAACCGGCTGTGCTGCTGCTCGACGAACCGCTGTCCAACCTGGACGCCCGGCTGCGCGACGAGCTGCGGGTCGAGTTGCGTCGCATCCAGCTGGAGAACGGGCTGACGAGTCTCTACGTCACGCACGACCAGCAGGAGGCACTCGCACTCGCGGACTCGATCGCGATCATGCAGAACGGCAGGATCACCCAGTTCGGCACGCCCGAGCAGATCTACGCCCGGCCCGCCAGCGCGTCGATCGCGCGCTTCCTCGGCGTCACCAACGTCTTCGAGGTCACCGCCGCCGACGGCCACCGGGTGCGGCTCGATGGCCAGGAACTCGTGGTCGACGAGGTCGCCGCCGGCACGGGGCCGCAGCACGCGTGCATCCGGCCCGAGCACGTCCGGGTCGACCTGACCTCTGGGGCGGAAGATCCCGCGGTGAACCGGTTGTCCGGCACCGTCGAGGTCGCGGTGTTCCAGGGCGCGTCGATCCGGTGCACCGTGCGGACGGGGTCCGGAATGGTGCTGGAGGCGATCTGCCCGCCGCCGTCGGCCGGGACGCTGACGGCCGGAACCGAGGTGAGCGTGGCGATCGATGCCCGCGACATCCGGCTGCTGCCGGAGCACACACCCGAGTACGGGGAGGTCGTGGCGGCATGACGACGACACCCGTCCCCACCCGTCCTCCCGCCGCCGCGACACCCGGTGCGGCGAGCCCGAGGCCCCGCCGGCGCGGTACCGTCCCGTGGCGGACCCGTCTGCTCGGCCTGCCGCTGCTGGCCCTGATCGCGTTCCTGGTGCTGGTCCCGGTCGGCTTCATCATCCTCGCCGCGTTCAGCTCCGACGTGCCGCGTCCCGGCAGCACCGGCCTGGAGTTCACCCTGGACAACCTGCGGGTGCTCGTGGCGGAGGGCGTCACGGCCGCCACGGTGAACTCGTTGGTGATCGCCGTCGGTGCTACCGCGCTGGCGTTGCTGATCGGCGGCGCGCTGGCCTTCGCGGCGGCCCGCACCGATGTCCGGGCGCGCGGGTTCCTGTACCTGATCGGGCTGATGCCCCTGTTCCTGCCGTCCTACGTGGGCGCGCTGGCGTGGTCGATCCTCGGCAGCCCCGGTGCCGGGCTGATCAACGTCGGCTTCCGCGACCTCGGGATCACCGGGCCGGTGGTGGACGTGTACTCCTACGGCGGAGTGATCGTCGTGATGGCGATGTACTACGCGCCGTACGCGTTCTTGATGATCCACGGCTCGATGGCTTTGATGAACCCGGACCTGGAGGACGCGGCGGGTGTGCACGGCAGCCCGACGTGGCGTGCGCTGCGGATGGTCACACTGCCCCTGTCGCTTCCCGCGGTCCTCGGGTCCGGCCTGCTGATCTTCGTGCTGGTCTTCGAGAACTTCCCGGTTTCCCAGGTGCTCGCGACGCCGGGCGGTATCGACACGCTGCCCACCTTCATCTACAAGCTGATGAACACGACGCCGTCACGCGGCAACGAGGCCGCGGTGGTCGCCATCGCACTGGTCGTGGTGGTCGTGCTGGTGACGTGGATGCAGCGGCGGTTCCTCGCGTCGAGGTCGTTCACGACGGTGTCCGGCAAGGGGGTGAAGCCCCGGGCCATCGCGCTCGGCAAGTGGCGCACACCGGTGCTGCTGGCGGCACTGGCCTACTTCTCGCTGTCGATCGTGTTGCCGCTGCTCGCGTTGCTGCTCTCCGCGGTGCGCAGTTCACCGTACATGCGGTCGTTCGCCTCGCTGGCGGATCCGGGGGCCATCGACATCACGTCGTTCGTCGCCGCGGTGTCCTCGGACGGGTTCCTGGGCGCGACGACGAACAGCGTCGTGGTCTCGGTGGCCGCCGCCGCCCTCGGCACCGCACTGGCCTTTGTCGTCGCCTACCTGGTGTACCGGACGAGGACGTGGGGACGGGGCGCGCTCGAGGGCATCTCGATGGTGCCGCTGGCGATCCCGCACGTGGTGCTCGGCATCGGTCTGCTGTGGACCTGGCTGGTGATGCCGCTGCCGGTCTACGGCACGCTCGGCGTCCTGATCATCGGGTTCCTGGTGGTGCAGATGCCGCAGGGGTTCCGCGGCATCGCGTCCTCGATCCGGTCGCTCGACCGGGATCTGGAGGACAGTGCGGTCATGCTCGGTGCGCGGCGCTCCAAGGCCGTCGCGTGGATCACCGTCCCGCTGCTGCGAGTCGCGGTGCTGTCGACGTTCCTGCTGCTGCTGATGCTCAGCATGCGCGAGCTGACCGTGCCCCTGTTCCTCTACACCACCGATACCGAGATCCTCTCGATCGCCATCTACGACCAGTTCGAGAACGGCGGTGCGCTGCGCGAGGCCTCGGCCACCGCGCTCGTCTACTGCGCGATCATGTTCCTGCTCAGCTACCTGCCGCGCCGGTTCGGCGCGGGGTCCGGGGGCCGCAATGCCTGACACGAGGTTCCGGATCTTGGCGGTGGCAGCGGCCGTGCTGCTCGTCACCGCGTGCGGATCGCCGGCGAACTCCAAGACCGCGCAAGCGGAACGGCTGCTGCCACGGGCAGCGGTGGACACCTCCGACGGGCTGCGCATCGACGGCGAGCTGGTCGCCGATCGCGCGCTCTACGAGGCAGCTCGCGGACAACGCGCGACGTTGTACTCCGCCGCGGGCAAGGAAGCCGAGGACCTCACGCTCGCCCGGTTCACCGCAGAGACCGGCATCGCGGTCGAGCTGACCCGGCTGCCGAACAACAAGCTGGCCGAGCGGGCGCTGTCCGAGCACGGCGCGGGCAAGCTCGGGGCCGACGTCATCCGGCTCACCGACCCGCGCACCGCGCGCAAGTTCACCGACGCGGGCGTGTACGTGCCGTACGAGACGCCGTTCCGCGCTCAGCTGAAGCAGTCGAGCCCGAACTGGTTCGCCGCGTACTACTTCGTCAACGCCATGGCCTACAACGCGGCGATCCACACCGAAAACCCGCCGGACGGCTGGGAGGACCTGGTCGATCCGCGCTACCGCGGTGAGCTCGGCGTCGTCGCGATCACCACCGGCGGCACGCTGAACGCGCTGACGCGCTTCCAGCTCGACACGTTCGGCCCGGAGTTCCTGGACCGCATGGCCGCGCAGCGACCGCGGGTCTTCAACTCGACCTCCACCGAGGTCGAAGCGCTGGCACGCGGCGAGATCTCGATCGCGACCGTCAGCGTGAACAACGCCTTCGGCGCCGAAACCGGGGGAGCCCCGATCCGGCTGGTCATCCCGAAGGAAGGCGTCTCCGCCTCCGAAGGACCTCTCGGTGTGACTCCTCGCGGCGCGCAAAACCCGGCCGCACAGGTCTTCATGAACTGGTCGGCGTCCAAGGCGGGCCAGCGGTTCGTCGGATCGCAGGGCTTCGTGCCGGTGCGCACCGACATCGGCACCGTCCGCACCGGCGACTACGAGCTGCCCACCGCCGACTCACCGCGGTTCCACCTGCTCACCGAGGACGGGTTCGCCCGCCACGCCAAGGCCGACGAGACCCTGTGGAAGCAGAAGTTCGGCTTCATCGGCTGACTTCCGACGAAAGGCACGACATGACCACGACCGTCGCGCATCCCGCCGACGTCACCGCGACGCAGGACCTGCTCGACTCGGTGAACGCGTTCGCTCGCAAGCACCTCGCACCAGGCGCCCTGGAACGGGCCCACGACCCGCGGTATGCCTGGGACATCGCCAGGACGCTCGGCGAGCAGGGCCTGCTCGGCCTCACGATCGCCGAGGCGGACGGAGGCCAGGGCGCCGGGCTCGCCACCGCCGTCGCCGTGATCAGGGCCGTCGCCCGCCACTGCCCGAAGAGCGCGGACATCCTCCAGGCGGGCAACTTCGGCGCCATCCGCACGTTCGCCCAGTTCGGCACACCCGAGCAGAAGGCCACCTACTTGCCGGACCTGCTGTCCGGCAAGGCGCTGATCGCGCTGGGCATGAGCGAACCGGAGGCCGGCTCCGCCGCCACCGAGCTGACCACCAGCGTCACCGAGGACGGCGACGACATCGTCATCAACGGCACCAAGATCTGGTCCACCCACAGCGTCGATGCCACCCTGTTCCTTGTTTACGTCCGGTTCGGGCCTGGCACGGGCAACATCGGCTCGGTGCTCGTCGAGCGCGGCGACCCCGGTTTCAGCCTGGGCACACCGTCGTCCTACATGAGCGGTGAGACCTGGGCACAGCTGTACTTCGACGGCTGCAGGATCCCGCGCTCGCGGATCCTGCTCGGTCCCGGTGGGTTCAAGAAGCAGATGAGCGGCTTCAACGTGGAACGCATCGGCAACGCCGCGCGGTCGCTCGCGCTGGGCCGTCTCGCCTTCGACCTCGCTCGTGACCACGTCTCGCAGCGCACCCAGTTCGGCCGGACGTTGAACGAGTTCCAGGGCGTGCAGTGGACGTTCGCCGAGACCGCGGTCGAACTCGAGGCGGCCGAGGCGCTGCTTGACCGTGCGGTGCGCAATGCCGAGGACGGGCTGCCGTCCGCCTACGAGACGACGGTGGCGAAGCTCGCCGCCAACAAGGCCGGGTTCCACGCCGCCGACGCGGCGATGCAGATGATGGGCGCGCTCGGCTACAGCACCGAATCGCTGGTGGAGTACTGCATGCGCCGCACCCGCGGCTGGATGATCGCCGGCGGTTCGATCGAGATGATGAAGAACCGGGTCGCCGAGGAGATCTTCGGCCGCCGCTTCAGCCAGCGAGCGCCCCGATGAGCGGGCCCGTGCGGGTCGAACGGGACGGCGACGTCGCTGTCGTCGTGATCGACAACCCTCCCGTCAACGCGAGCACCGCCGCCGTGCGCCGAGGTTTGCTGGAAGCGCTGCGCGCGACCGGGGACGATCGGGCGGTGGTGCTGATCGGCGCGGGCAGGCACCTGGTGTCCGGCTCGGACCTGCGCGAGTTCGACGGCGAGATCCCCGGACCGCAGCTGCCGGAGGTGCTCGCCGCGATCGAACGGCACCCGTGCCCGGTCGTGGCGGCGATCTCCGGTTCCACCCTGGGCGGCGGACTCGAGCTGGCGCTGGCCTGTGACCTGCGGGTGGCGTCGGAGGGCGCGCGGGTCGGCCTGCCGGAGGCAGGGCTCGGAATGATCCCCGGAGCGGGCGGCATCGTGCGGACCGTGCGGCTGCTCGACCCGGCCCGCGTGCTGGAACTCGTGGTGTCCGCGACCTCGGTGGACGTGAAGCACGCCGGGGACCTGGTCGACCTGGTGGTGCCCGAGCGGTTGCGGGACCACGCCGTCGCCGCCGCCAGGACCGCGACCAAGCGAGTGCTCACCGGACTACCCGCGCGAACGGGTCCGCCAGGCGAGGTCGAGGAGACGTCCCGCCGGCTGCTCGCCCGTCACGGTGCGACGGGGCCTGTGGTCGCGGCGGTCGCCGCGGTGCTGGCGGCGTGCGCGCTCCCGGCGCGAGCCGCACTGCGGCACGAACGCGCGGAGTTCACCAGACTGCGCGCGAGCAGGGAAGCGGCGGCACTGCGGCATCTCTTCTTCGCTCGCGCGGCGGCGAACAAAGCGGGAAAACCTTTGGTGCGAAGGGAGATCCGGCGTGTCGGGGTGATCGGTGCGGGCACGATGGGCGCGGGAATCGCGCGCGCGTTCGCCTCGGCCGGCGCCGAGGTCGTGCTGGTCGATGTGAACCCCCAGATGCTGGAACGGGCCAGCGCGGCGGTGCAGCGCGCGGGACACGACGTGCGCACCAGCGAGCGCATGGACGACCTCGCCGGGGTGGACCTGGTGGTGGAAGCGGTCTTCGAGGACCACGACGTCAAGACCGAGGTGCTCGCTGCCGCGGCCACAGCGGCGCCGGGGGTCCCGCTCGCTACGAACACGTCCTACTTGGACGTCGACGCGCTCGCCGCCGCCGTACCGGACCCGCGGCTCGTGGTGGGCCTGCACTTCCTCGCCCCGGCGCACCGCACTGCCGTCCTGGAGGTGGTGCGGGGCAGGGAAACCAGCTCCGAGGCACTGGACCACGCGTTCTCCGCGGCGCGGCTGCTGGACAAGACACCGGTCGTCGTCGGCGTGTGCGACGGGTTCGCCGGCAACCGGGTGTTCAGCGCTTACCGTCACCAGTGCGAACTGCTCGTCGAGGAAGGAGCTGAGCCACACCAGGTCGACGAGGCCCTGCTGGATCTCGGCTTTGCGATGGGACCGTTCGCGGTGGCGGACATGTCCGGGCTCGACGTCGCCTGGCGGGCGCGGCGCCGCCGTGATGCCACCAGGGATCCGCGCGAGCGCTACCCGGACGTCGCCGACCGACTCGTCGAGAAGGGCCGCTTGGGGCAGAAGACCGGCGCCGGCTGGTACCGATACCCCGATGGCACTCGGGTGCCGCAGGACGACCCCGAGGTGGCGAGCATCATCGCCGACTCCAGGTCGAGCAGGGGGATCGCAGCCCGGCCGATCGGACCGGACGAGATCGCGGAGCGCGTGCTGGCCTCGATGGCCAACGAGGCCGCGTTGCTGCTCGCCGAGGGGATCGCGGCCAGGCCCGGCGACATCGACGTGTTGCTGACTCGGGGCTACGGCTTCCCGGAGCAGTTGGGCGGCCCCTGCCACTGGGCCACCACCCAGCCACCCGAGAAGCTCGCACGAGCCCTGCGGCGGCTGGAAGACGCCGCAGGCCGGGGGTTTCGCGCGGGCGATCCGGCGTTGTTGCGTTGATCAGAGCACAAGACCGTGCTGGGCGACGGAGGCGACGGCCAGGCCCGCGGTGTCGAACACCGTGCCGCGCGCGAGCCCGCCCCCGGCGTGCGCGGCGGCGCAGTCCTGGACGTACAGGTACCACTGGCCGCACGTCGGGGTGGAGTGGAACCACAGAGCGTGGTCCACACTCGTCATCGGACGGCCACGGGCGAGCACCGGCAGCAACGAGCGGTCGGAGGCGAACGCGAGCACTGCCCGGTGCAGATGCGCGTCCGCGTCCGGCGCGGGCTCGGAGCGGAACCAGAAGCACCGCGGCGAGTCGCCGACGTACCGCACGTCCAACGGCCGGGACGCGGTGCGCCAGTCCCCGAGCGGAGGGAGGCGCACCCCGTCCGGCGCGAGCCCCAGACGACGGCGCTCGGCGAGCGTGGGCAGTTCCTCCGGCGCGGGCACGGACGGCGCCGTCGGCGACACGGGATCGTGCGGGGGCTTTCCCGGACCCAGCGAGACGAGGCCGGTGAGCAACTCGCGGCCGGCTTGCACGGCGCTGACGGCGAGCACCGTGCGCGTGCGTCCTTCTCGGACGGTGCGGACCGAGTACTCGAGCTGGGTGCCGGGATGTCCTGGGCGGAGGAAGTAGACGTGCAGCGACTCCACGACCCGTCCGCCGGAGGTGTGCGCGCCCGAGGCCAGCACCACCTGCCCGAGCAGGTGGCCGCCGAACAGCCGCTGGTCGAACCCGTGGATCGGGGACCCGGTCAGCAGGTCGTCCGCACGGTGCAGAGCCAATCGCTCTGCCAGGGAAGTGGTGTTCACGACTCCTGCAACCGACGTCTCGTCTCCGGTGTGCGCCATGCCGCAGACAATACAAGAAATAGTCTATAGAGTGTCGAGCAACGACCTGCGTGAGGAGAACCGATGAGCCAGATCCCCTTGGCCGCCGCCCTGCTCCACCCCGCGAGCGTGGCGATCGTGGGTGCCTCCGACGATCCGAGGAAAACCACCGGCCGGCCACAGCGGTTTCTCGCCCAGGCCGGTTATGGCGGCATCGCGTGGTTCGTGAACCCGCGCCGGGACACCGTGCAGGGGGAGAAGGCGTACCCGAGTCTGTCGGCGTTGCCCGGCGTGCCCGACCACGTCTACGTGATGACCGGGGCGGACGCGGCCGTCGAGGCGGTCGCCGAGGCCGCGGCGCTCGGAGTACCGGTGGTGACCGTGCTGTCGTCGGGCTTCGCCGAGGAGGGCGCGGAGGGGCTCGCCCGGGAGGACCGGTTGCGTGCCGCGGCCGCACAGGGGCCGACGCGGGTGGTGGGTCCGAGCAGCCTCGGTGTCGTCAACCCGCGCAACGGTGTGATGCTCACCGGCAACGCCGCGTTCGGTGAACCGGACACCCCGCGTGGCGGCATCTTCGTGGCCTCGCAGTCCGGCAGTGTGATCGGCGCACTCGTCAGCCGGGCGCGAGGACGCGGGATCGGGTTCGCGGGACTCGTGTCGACCGGCGGCGAGGCCGACCTGTCCCTGGGTGAGATCTGCGCGGCGACGCTCGACGACCCCGAGATCACCTCCTACGCGCTGTTTCTCGAGTCGTTGCGCCACTCCCGTGACTTGGCGGAGTTCGCCGCTGCGGCGCACCGGGCGGGCAAACCGGTCGCGGTCTACAAGCTCGGCCGCTCCGAAGAGGCCGCGGCGCTCACCGTGTCCCACACCGGCGCGCTGGCCGGCGAGGACACCGAGGCGGACGCGTTCTTCCGCTCCTGCGGGTTCACCAGGGTGAACACGTTCGAAGGCCTTGCCGAGGCGCCGGCGCTGCTCACCCGGATCGCGGCGGGCAGCGGCCCGCGCACCCCGCGCGTCGGCGTCGTGACCACCACCGGCGGCGGGGCGGCGATCATGGTCGATCAGCTCGCGCTGCGCGGGGTGTCCGTGCGGGCGCCCAGCCACGACCTGGTCGCCCGCATGGCGGCGGCGGGTGCCCCTGTGCCGCACAGCTTGATCTCCGACCTCGGCCTGGCCGGCGCACGGCACGACGTCGTCACCGCTGCCCTGCGCGAACTGCAAGACAGCGGCGAGTACGACCTCGTCGTGTTCGTGATCGGATCGTCCGCGCGCCTCAACCCCGAACTCGCCGTGCAGGCGCTGGCCGACTGCGGTGGTCACGCCGTGCCCGTCGTCGGGTTCGCGCTCCCGGACGCCCCGGACGCCGCCGCACTGCTGGCAGCATCCGGTGTTCCCGCCTTCCGCACTCCGGAGACGTGCGCCGATGCCGTCGCCGCCGCATTCGCCCGGCGTACCACCACGATCGACCCGGAACGGATCGGGGTGTGCCCGCCCGGTGAGCCGGAGCTCGTCGACGAACAGGCATCGGCCGAGGTGCTCTCGGCGGCCGGCGTGCCCGTGCTGCCGTCGGTGGTCCTCAAGACCGCCTCGCTCGACGACGTCGAGCTGCCGTTCGACTTCCCCGTGGTGGTCAAGGCGTTGTCCGACCAGCTCGCGCACAAGACCGATGTAGGCGGCGTCGTGCTGAACATTGCCGACGCCGACGGGGTACGTGAGGCCGGCCATCGGATCGTCGCGGACGTCGCCCGCCTGGCCGGCGTGACCGTCGACCGCGTCCTCGTGCAGCCGATGGCCGAACCAGGCGTCGGCGAGGTGCTCGTCGGATTCCGGCGCAGCCAGGACGTTGGTCCGGTGGTCGTGCTCTCCACCGGTGGCGTGCAGGCCGAGTTGTACGACGACGTGGCCGTCCGTCTCGCCCCGGTCGATCGCGAGACAGCGCTCGAGATGATCGACGAGGTGAGGGGACTCGTGGTGCTCAAGGGCCACCGCGGTTCTCCGGCTGGTGACCTGGACGCGTTGGCGGACGCGGTGGTGGCGATGTCCGAGCTCGCCGGGGTGCCGGAGGTCGTCGAGGCCGAGGCCAATCCGGTGCTGGTGCGCCGCAGTGGCGCGGTGGCGCTGGACGCGCTTGTACGGCAGGTGATGCCGCAAGTGCGGCCGGCTGTCGGCTGACCGAGGACGTCCGCGCACGGAACGAGTCCGGCAGCGAGCGGTGTCGGAGGGACGTCGGTTACCGAGAGGTGCGGGTCTCCCTGCTACGAGAACGCTTCAGTCGCCGCTAATGAGCCAGTTGACGACTCCCGTGGCACTGATGAGGAGCCAGGCGCACCAATGCGGCGTCCGCGCCGTGCCTGCCTGCACCATAAGCGCTCCGGCGCCGATACCGGCGAGCGTAGCGAGTAGCAGGACCAACGCCGTGCGTTGGCTGAGCAGCGGGGACGGCGATCCTGAAGCAGTACTCCTGCAACACAGACGCCAACCTGCAGCGGGAACACACGCCCGTCTGACTGCCGTGCCCGACGCGACCCGTTGTCCTGCCGCGCCGAAAGCGCGTTGCGGCGCGGTGGGTCGCGCGGCGGGCAGGCGGATCCGAGCGCGGTGTTCCTGCTTTGGCCGAGAACGGGTGCGGCCCGGAATACTCGGCGGGGTGGAGCTCGACTTGGATCTCGGCGGTTCACGCTTGCGGACGTTGACACCTGACGATGCCTCCCTGGTGGTCGAGGCCACCAGGGAGGAAACGGGCAGGGCGTTGTGGGGCGCCCGGCCCTTGGGGCCGCACTCGCCGGCGCAGGCGGAGTCCGCGCTCGAGTCCTGGACGTTGCCCGCGGGTCGGCAGACCTCCTACGGGCTCGTCGAGGACGGGCGGCTTACCGGTGCGGTCGGGTTCATGCTGGACGACGAGGGCGGGGTCGAGCTCGCCTACTGGGTGCGGCCCGAAGCGCGGGGACGTGGTGTCGCGGTGCGGATGGTGCGGGCTGTCACGGAACGCGCCCACCGCGACGGCGGGGTGGCGCGGGTGTGGCTGGAGATCAACCCGGACAACGTCGCCTCCCAGCAGGTCGCCCGGAAGGCCGGGTACCGGCTTGAGGAACGGGTGGCCGCCCACTGCCGTTCCTGGGTCTCCGACGATCCCGAGCGCGACGTGTGGCACGACTGCCTCATCTGGGTGCACTCCGACGTCGGACCGCAGGCGGACGCGTAGGTCCGGACGTCACTCCGACTGTTGAGGGCACTTCCGAGCGAGCAGCCGGGCTGTTGCCCGGTCGTCGTGACCGCGGTGGAAGGCCACGTCCACGAGACCCGGGACGTCCGATGGCCCGATCGCGACGCCGAACTCCTTGCGGTGGCCCAGTTCCCACGTCTCCTCCGGATCGATCGACGGCACGGGGCGGAGGCCGGCGCGCAGCTCTCCCACGGTGCTGCCGGCGGGTGCGGCGTCGACGGCTTCCGCCAGGCGCACGGCCGGGAAGTTCCGCGCGTCGGGCACCTGCCTGAGCACCAGGCTGCCGCCGGTCGAGTCGAGCAACTGGTCGAGCGACTGCCCGTGCCACCGCAATTCGGTGTCCGGCCGCGGTGCGGGTTCGTCGTCCAGGGTCAGCACCACGTCGTAGCGGAACCGGTTCATCTCGGTCGGGTGGGAACCCCGCCGCACCAGCGGTGTGCACGACAAGTCGGCACCGGTCGTGCCGGCGATGCGGCACAGCTCCGACGGTGTCAGCAGCAAGGGGGAGTCCGACGCGGCCGACTGCTCGACCGCCAGCCGCACCAGGTCCACCGGTGTGTCGTCGTGGCCGGCCGCGGCCTCGACGCGCATGGCCTGGTGGAGGTGTCGGTCCCTGATGTCGCCGAGGAGCAGTGTTCCGCCGCTCTCGAGCCGCCGCACTGCGCCGGTCAGCACCTCGGCCAGGTAGTCGGTGTCGGGGAAGTACTGCACCACCGAGTTGAGCAGGACCAGGTCGTACGTCTCCGCGGTGAGCCTGGCGGCCTGCCGGGCGTCCGCGTGCACGACGTCCACGTGGTCGTATTCGTGTTCTGCCGCGAGCGCGTCCCGGACCTGCTCGACGGCCACCGAGGAGAAGTCGACGCCCACGTAGCGCTCGCAGTCGGCCGCGAGCCGGAAGAGGATGAGGCCCGTCCCGCAGCCGATGTCCAGGACACGTCGCGGCTCGAGACCGCGGACGCGCGCCACGGTGCACTCGGTCCACTCCCGCATGTACTTCTCGGGCAACGAGGTCAGGGACGTGCTGTCCGTCCATCCCGCGGTGTTGAACCGGTCCTGCTGGTGGGGGTTGCGGAACCGGTAGGTCGTCTCCCAGTAGCCCTGCACGCCACCGGCGTCGTCCGCCGCGCGGTGCCGGGTGGCGAGCGGAGGTGCGGCGATCCCCAGGGCGCCCAGTGTCGACGCGAGCCGTCGGGGCGTGCCTTCCGCGAACAGCTTCATGACGGTGAGTCCGGTACCCAGCAGCTGGTTGAGCAAGGTGGTCACGCGGACCGCCGTGGACAGGTCCGCGCCGCACAGCTCGCCGAACTCGTCGGCCGGGCCGACGTCATCGCGGCCCAGCACGTCGCTCCACACGGCGATGACCGCCTGTTCGAGCGCGGCCTGCTCGGGGTCCTGCTCGGGCGTCATGGTCACTCCGGGTGCCGGTCTCGGACCGCGTCGGCCAGCCCGCGGATGGTGGGGTGCTGGTAGAGGGTGCGCAGCGGTGTCGCCGGGAGGTGCCGTTCGCGTGCCTTGGCGGTGATCCGCACCGCGCTCAGCGAGTTGCCCCCGAGGTCGAAGAAGTCGTCGTCGGGACCGACGTCGAGGCCGAGCACCGCGCTCCACACCTCCTGCAGGCTGCGCACCAGGTCGTCCGCCTGGTCCGCGGGCCGGGGCGGCGCGGCGGGCTTCGGTGGTGCGGGCAGCCGGTCGGTGTCGATCTTCCCGTTGACGGTCAGCGGCAGGTTCGGCACGGCAACGACCGCCGCGGGCACCATGTGGCCGGGGAGGATGCGGGCCGCGCGCTTGCGGACCTCGTCGCCCGACGAGCCGTCCAGCACCACGTAGGCGTGGATGGCCTGGGAGGCCTCGTCACCGGGGCGGAGCACGACCGCTGCCGCGAGCACCGCCGGGTCTTCCAGCAGCACAGCGCGGATCTCGTCCAGCTCGATGCGGAAGCCGCGCACCTTCACCTGGTTGTCGATCCGGCCGAGGTGTTCGAGCGTGCCGTCCGGGCGCAGCCGGCCCAGGTCGCCGCTGCGGTAGAGCCGGCCGCCGCCGAACGGGTCGGGGACGAACCGCTCCGCGGTCAGTCCGGGGCGGCCGAGGTAGCCGAGGGCGACTCCGGCACCGCCGACGTGGATCTCGCCCGCGACGCCGGGCGGCAGTTGTCTCCCGGCGGGGTCGAGCACGTGCAGGCTCCAGCCGGGCAGGGGGGTGCCGACCGACCGCGACGCGGCCAGTGCCGCTGCCCGCGTGACCGTCGCGGCCGTCACGTGCACGGTGGTCTCGGTGATGCCGAACATGTTGACCACGCGGCACGCCGCCTCCGGGTGGCGGTCGAACCAGGGCAGCAGCACCCTGGTGTCGAGCGGCTCGCCGCCGAAGACCACCAGCCGCACCCGGAGAGCTCGTGCCCGTAACCGGTCCACATCGGACAGTGCGGCGAACGCCGACGGGGTCTGGTTGAGGACGGTGACCTGTTCGTCCGCCAGCAGGTCGTGGAACTCCTCCGGCGAGCGCGACACCCAGTAGGGCACCACGACCAGGCGTCCCCCGGTGAGCAGGCAGCCCCAGATCTCCCAGACGGAGAAGTCGAACGCGCTGGAGTGGAAGAGGGTCCAGACGTCCTCGGGAACCAGGCGCAGGTCGTCGCGGGTCGCCGCCAGCAGGCTGATCACGTTGGCGTGCGGCACGACGACCCCCTTGGGGCGCCCGGTCGAACCCGACGTGTAGATGACGTAGGCGGGATCGGCCGCTGTGGTGGAGTTCTCCGGAGGCATGGGCGGCGCACCGGTGGAGGACGCCAGCTGGTCGGGCGTGACCGCGGCCGTGGAGAGTCTGTCCACTGTGGTCACGACGACCTTGAGCCCGGCGTCGGACGCGGTGTGGGCCAGCCGGTCCACCGGGTAGGACGGGTCCATCGGGACGTAGCAGGCGCCGGCCTTGAGCACGGCGAGCATGGTGGCGACCAGGTCCGGTGAGCGCTCCAGGCAGATGCCGACCTGCTCGCCCGCCCGCACGCCGAGCCGGCGCAGGCCGTCGGCCAGCCGGTCGGACCGCTCGGCCAGCTCCCGGTAGGTGAGCCGGGCGTGTTCACCGGACAGCGCGATGGCGTCGGGCCGCTCGGCGACGCGCTGGGCGAACACGTCCTGGATCCGGTCCGCGCTGCGCGGCACCGCTCGGGAAGGGCTGCCGAGGGCGGCGATCCGGTGCCGCTCCGCCGCGTCGAACAGGCCGGTGTCGGCGACCGGCAGGTCCGGTGACGCCACGACCTGCCGGTGGACGGTCGCGAGGTGGCGGACGAACTGGGCGGCGATCGCGGGCGCGACGCTCTCGTCGTGCACGTAGCGCAGCGTCTCGCCGACTCCGATGGTCAGGGGGAACGGAGGTGCGAGCCAGGGGCGGTACGAGGTGGCACCGGGAGGGCACCCGGCGTCGAACACCAGGCCGGCGGCGACGGGACGCGGGTCTTGCGCTGTCTCGGCGCGGAATCGGCGCACGAGGTCGCCGAGCGTGTCCTGGCCTGCTCCGGCACCGACGGCGACGTGCGCGCCCGCCTGCCCCTGCGCGGGGAGGACGGCCGCGAACGCGGTCTCCTCGTCCTGGTACCGGGCCAGGACCACGGCCAGCGCCGCCAGCCAGGTCGCGGGGTCACCGCCGGACTCGGGAACGACCTCACCGCCGCCCGCCGGTCCGCCCAGCCCCCACCGGGGCGCGGTCGTGGGCACCGCCGGGGCTGGGGTGCTGCCGGGCGACCAGGCCGGGGGCGGCACCTCCGGGTCGAGCAGCGCGCGGGCGAGCTGGTGCAGCGCAGTCCGGTCCAGGGTGGTGGGACGCGTGACGACGACGAGATCCGCCTGCCCGTCGTGGCACAGCAGCGTCGCACGCAGACCGGCCGGCACCGGGAGGGCGAGTTCGGCGTCGATGCGGCGGCTCACCGCGTCCGCGGGAGTCGTCTCGGCCCAGAGCGCGGCGGCGGGGCCGAGCACGGGGTGGACGATCGCCGCGAACCGCCCGGCGACCGCCGCCGGGTCGACCGGCCCCGGCGTCCGGACGTGCAGGGCGTGGAGGTGTGCGGTGCTCATCGGGCCGTGAACCCCCCGTCGACGGTCAGCACGGTCCCGGTGACCTGGCGGGACTCGTCGGACGCCAGCCAGACCGCCGCCGAGGCGACGTCCTCCGGTTCGATCAACGCGTTCATCGGCTGCGCCTGGACGAACGTGTCCTCGTGCTCGCTCACCGGGACGTCCAGCGCCCGTGCGATCTCGGCCAGCATCCGGCCCTCGACCCACCCGGCGTCGCGCACCGAACCGGGGCACAGCGCGTTCACCCGGACCTTCATCGGCCCGTAGTCCAGCGCGGCCGCCCTGGTCAGTCCGATCAGACCGTGCTTGGCGACGACGTAGCCCGCGAAGTGGCGGTACCCGACGAGCCCGGCGGTCGACGCCACGTTGACGATGCTGCCCGCGCGGGCGGCCGTCATCATGCCCGCTACCGCACGGGTCATCCGCCACGCGCCGGACAGGTCCACGTCGATCATGAGCTGCCACTCGTCGTCGGAGATCTCGTGCGCCGGCTTCCCCGACGGCGCGGCGATGCCCGCGTTGTTCACCAGCACGTCGACCTTGCCGAACCGGTCGTGCGCGGTCCTGGCGACGTCCGCGACCGCTGCCGAGTCCCGCACGTCGGCCTCGGCGGTCAGCACGATCGCGCCCTGTGCGCGGCAGAGGTCCGCGGTGTGCGCGAGCTGGCTGGCCGAACCGAGCGGGTACGGGACGCCCGGCAGGTCCCGGGCGATGTCGACCAGCACGACACCGGCGCCCTCGCGGGCGAACGCGACCGCGCACGCCCGCCCGAGCCCGCGCGCGGCGCCGGTGATGATGGCCGCCTTGCCGGCAAGCCGCATTGCTGCCTCCTCGTGGATCGGCTCACGCGCCGATGGACTCGACCTGCCGCAGCACGTGCCGCGCGTCGTCGGTGAGGTACATGTGACCGCCGGGTGCCTCGACCAGGACGAAGTCCTTCGCGGTCGCCCGTGCCCACTGACCGGCCTCCTCCGCGCTGACGAGGTGGTCGTCGGACCCGCGGATCGCGGCGATCGGTGCCGCGAGCGGGGTGTCGTGGCCGGGCCGGTAGCTCTCGTGCATCTCGACGTCGGCCCGCAGCGCCGGCAGGACGAGTTCGCGCATCTCCGGGTCCGCCAGCGCCGCGTGCGAGTACCCGGCGAACTCCTGGACGCGCCCGAGGAACTCGTCGTCGGGCAGACCGGTCGCCCGCTGCTCGCGAGGCGACCACGGGCCGGGCGATCCGCTGACCACCAGCCCGTCCGGCACGAAGCCGCGGGCCGCGAGCCGGCAGGCGAGCTCGAAGGCCAGCACCGCGCCCAGGCTGTGCCCGAAGAGCACCAGCGACCGGCCGGGGACGAACCGGTCGGCGACCTCGGGCAGCAGCCCTTCCGCGGCGGCCGGCACCGACCGGTACGGCTCGTCGTCGATGCGGCGCTCCCTGCCGGGCAGCTGGGGCGCGACGATCTCCACGTGGTCGCCCGCGAGGGCGGCCCACGGCCGGAAGAACGACGCGCCGGCGCCCGCGAACGGCAGGCAGATCAGGGTGACATCTCGTTCGCCGGTCATCGGGCCGACGCCTCCTCTGCGGGGTCGGTGGCGATCTCGTGCAGGGCCGCGAGCAGCCCGTCGAGCAGGCGCGGGGGCAGGTCCTCGCCGTAGCGCGCCACGTCCACCGTCACCAGCAGGCTCAGCCCGAGCCCGCGGGGATCGTCGAACGCTTCGACGCGGACGGGGAGGTCGGTGTGGTCGCGCATGTCCTCCTCGGGAGCGACCAGACCCGCGTCGAGCAGCTCGTCGCGGCTGTGGAACCGCATGTAGTTCAGCGACACCTCGAACGTCTCACCGCCCGCGAGGGCCCGGATCTCCGAGTACGGGAACCGCCGGTGCGGCAGCAACTCGTTCTCGGCGCGCAACGCCCGCTCGGCTGCCGTGCGCCAGGACGCGCCCGCGGTCTCGAACCGGACCGGCAGGTGGTTGAGGAACAGCCCCAGCGTGAGGTCGGCGCCGGGCAGCTCGGGCCGTCCGCTGACCGCCAGCCCCACGGTCGGGTCCGCCTCCTGCCAGACGGACCCGACCGTGACCATGCACGCGGCCAGCAGCAGGCTCTTCATCGGCACACCCCAGTCGGCGCCGCGGCGGGCGAGCCCACCGGCGTCGGCGGAGGGGACCGTCCCGATGATCTTGCGCAGCGCGGCGCGGCCGGGCAGCGGGCGGGTGGTCGCCGGCTGATGCCCCCGGAAGGAGGCGAAATGCCGTCGTGACTCTACATCGGACAGTGCGGACCGCTCCAGCCGGACGTACTCCGCGAACGGAGCCGGGGTGGCGAGATCGAGCCGGCCGCCCCGCAGCAGGGCCGCGTAGATCGTCACCAGCTCGCGCAGGAAGACCGACTCGCTCCACCCGTCGAGGACGGCGTGGTGGAACGAGTACGACAGCCGGAACGCGGCCTCGCCGGCCGCGGCCGCGTGGACCCGCATCAGCGGTGCGGTCTCCGGGTCGAACGGCGCGGCGAGCTCCGACATCACCGCCTCGTGGTCGTCCGTCCCGTGCTCGGCGACCGTGAGCGGCAGCGGTGCCGACCGCAGCACCACCTGCACGGGCTCGCTGAACGACGCCAGGTCGAAGCGGGTGCGCAGCGCGGGATGGCGTGCCGACATCGTGTCCAGCGCGGTCCGCAACGCCGATGCGTCCAGGCGCAGGTTCACCACCCGGGAGACCACGTCGACGTAGAGCTCGCCCGCGGTCGCGAGGCTCGTGTAGACGAGGCCGAGTTGGAGCCGCGTCGCCGGATAGGCCGTCTCGGCCTCCTCGGGCACCAGGGCCAGGTCCTCCGGAGCGAGCAGCGCGGCGGGTGCGGCGGGCCGGGTGACCGGACCCGCGGAAGCCGCACCGCGCGGCGTGGGGTTGCGGAAGAGGTGCAGCAGGGTCAGCGGCAGACCGCGTTCCTGCGCCGCCGAGACGATCTTGATGGCGAGCAGCGAGTCGCCGCCGAGGGAGAAGAAGTCGTCGTCCGGCGCCACGTGGTCCACTCGCAGGACGTCCTGCCAGATCTCGGCGAGCAGGACCGCCTCCTTCGCCGGCTCGTCGTTCTCGCGCACGTCCCGTCCTCCTGTTCGCGTGGTCACAGCTCACCGAGTTCCGCCGCGCTGACGGAGCGCGTCTCCGGCGAGCCGGCGAACGCGAAGCGGTACCGCAGACGGGCGTTGACCTCGCGCACCAGGCCCGCCAGCTCGTCGCTGTCGCCCGCTTCGCCGGTGACGACGCCGAGCCGCTCGGTCTGCACGCCGCCCGCGATGGCCGTGCCGGGCCTGAGGAACGGGCGGTGCACGGTCACGCCCGGCAGCTCCCGGACCTCCCGCGCGCCCTCGACGGCCACCAGCTCGCACGGGCGGCGCGGGGCCGGGTGGAAGATCTGGAAGTACACCCGGCGCGCCCGCGGGTGGTCGAGCACCACCCGCTCGCCGAGCGCCACCCGTCCGGCCAGCGTGACGGCGTCGACGCCGTGCGCCCGGCCGACGAGGTCGTGGACACCCGCCCCGAGCCGCCCGTTGACCTCGATCAGCCGCGGGCCCTGCCCGGTCAGCTTGACCTCGGTGTGGGTGAACCCGGAGCTCACCCCGAGCGCGGTGATCGCGGCCCGTGCCAGCGTGCGGACCTCGGCCTCCTCGCCGGCCTGAAGCGGGGCGGGCACGAAGTACCCGCTCTCCCGGAACGGCGGCAGCAGCGGCAGCTTCCCGGTGACGGCCACGTCGAGGACATGTCCGTCGACGGTCAGGTTCTCGACCGAGACGTAGTCGCCGAACGGCGCGGAGGGCCTGCCGCGCAGGTACTCCTCCAGCACGAGCGCGCCACCGGGCACGAAACCGGCCGCGTCCTGCGCCAGCAGGCGACGCACCTCACCGAGGCCGGTCGCGCCGTCCTCCACGAGGTAGGTGTTCCGGCTCGCCCCGCCGTTCGCGGGCTTGAGCACGGCGGGCAGCCCCACCTCGCCGACTGCGGGCTCCCAGTCCTGCTCGGCGGCGATGCGGTAGGAGCGGACGGTGTCGACTCCCGCCGCGCGCAGCGCGGACCTCTGCAACCACTTGTCGGTGAGCCGTGCGACGGTGGCCCGGCTGTTGCCGGGGAGTCCGAGCCGCTCGGCCAGCTCCGCGGTGACGGGCAGCGCGCGCTCGCTGAACGTCACGATCCCGCGCGGGGAGTGCGCGGCGAGCTGCTCGGCCGCCGTCACGGCCGACTCCACCCGCACCACCGGGCCGAACTGCTCCAACAGCGGCTCCATGGCGCGCGCGTGCGGCGTCGGCCCGACCGCGAAGACGCACGGCGAGACCTCCGCGAGGCCGACGGCGATCTCGCTCGGGGCCACCGAGCCCTCGTCGTAGACCACGATCAACGGGCGCATCGCTGCACCTCCTCCAGGAAGAGCTGGACGAGGTGCCCGAGCCGGTCCGCCGGGACGAGCTCCCCGCTGCACCGCACGGTCACCGAAAGGGTCTCGCCGGACAGCGTGGTGAACACCTGGATCGCGTGGTCGCGCAGCGCGTCGGCCGGCCGGTCCCGCCCGGTTCCGTCCCAGTGCGCGGCGCCGAGCGGGGCGCCCGCCGGCGTCGGCGCGGCCGTGCGGGTCCGGGCGAAGTCGAACGTGACCTGGGGAGCGGGCAGCGTCGCGAGCCGCCTGCCGGTCTCGTGGTCCTCGGCGAGGTGGCGGACCACGGCGAAGTCGAAACCGTTGCGCGGCACGGCGCGGAGCTCGCTGGCCACGTGCTCGGCGTAGCCGGGATCACCGGGCAGGGGCAGCAGGAACGGGTAGGTGCTGGTGAACCAGCCGACCGTCCTGCTCAGGTCGACGTCGGCGAACAGGTCCTCGCGGCCGTGCCCGCCCAGCAACACCGGCACCGCGCCCGGGGTGCCGCCGAGCCACGCGCCGAACGCGGTCCCCAGGGCGGCCACGAGGAGCTCGTAGGTGCTGAGCCCACCGCTCTGCCGCCCGGCGAGCAGCGATCGGGTGGTCTCCTGGTCGAGCTCCGCGGTGAGCTCCCGGGCCGCGCTCTCCCGGCCGCGGTGCGCGGACGGCACCACGGACACGCTCGTGGACCAGTCGCGGGTGAGCCAGTACGACACGTCGAAGCTGCCGGGACGCTGGTCGGCGAGCCGCCGTGACCACGCGGGGAACGACGTCGTCGGTGCGGGCAGCGACCGGGCGTCGCCGTCGCGCAGCAGCGCCGACAGCTCCGCGGCGATGACGTCCCACGAGTAGAGGTCGACCACGGCGTGGTGCAGGACCACCAGCAGCTGGTCCGGTGTCCCCGCGGGCGTCCGCACCAGGGCGAACCAGCCGATCGGGCCGGTCCGCAGGTCCAGCGACCGCTGGAGCTGGTCCGCCTCGTCGTGCATCCGGCCGGTCGCGTGCTCGGCCGGTGCGTCGCGCAGGTCGATCTCGGTCACCGGGGGAGGCTCGGTGCCGACCCGCTGGACGAGCCGGTCGCGGCCGTCCGGCGCGAACCGGGTGCGCAGGGCCGGGTGGCGGTCCGCGAGCAGGCGCACGGCTCGTTCCACCCGATCGGTCCCGAGCGGCGCGAGCACCGGGAAGCGCAGGCTGTTGTTCCAGTGGTCGTGCCGGGACAGGTCACGCGCGAAGAACGCGCGCTGGGCCGGGGCCAGTGGTGCGACGTCCACGCTCTGGTGCGCCGGTTCGCCTTCGGTGCCGTCGTCCGCGTCACCCCCACCGGCCACGACGGCCAGTTCCTCGATCGTGCGGAACTCGAGCACGTGGCGCGGTCGCAGCCGGTACCCGTGCCCGCGCGCCTCGTGGGCGATCTTGATGCCCAGGATCGAGTCCCCGCCCAGCTCGAAGAAGTCCTCGTCCACACCGACCTCGTCCAGGCCGAGGTAGCGCGCCCACAGGTCGCAGAGGTACCGCTCGGTCTCGGTGCGGGGCGCGAGCACACCGTTGTCCGGCAGGGGTTCGGCCGCGAGCGCCCGCAGCGCCGCCCGGTCGACTCGCCCGTCGGGCGTGTGCGGCATCGTGCCGACCACGCGCGTCTCGCCGGGAACCGCGTGCGGTGGCAACCGGTCGGCGGCGAACTTCCGGATCGTGTCGACGTCCACCGCGCTGCCCGGCCGTGCGGCGACGAACGCGACCAGCCGGTGCGACTGCCCGTCCGGCACCGGTTCGACGACGGCCCACGCGGTGTCCGGAATGGACAGCACCACGTGCTCTACCTCGCCGAGGTCGACGCGGCGTCCGCGCACGGTGGTGCGGGTGTCCTCGCGCCCGACGAACTCGACGCCGCCGTCTCGGGTCCACCGGCCGCGGTCGCCGGTGCGGAACATGCGCCGGCCGGGTTCCGCGGCGAACGGGTCCGGGAGGAACGCCGCCGCCGTCGCCGCCGGGGCGCCGAGATAGCCGCGCGCGACGCCGTCCCCGCCGACGTGCAGCTCGCCGGTGACACCGGGCGGAACCGGCTGGAGGTCGTTGTCCAGCAAGTAGATCCGCGCGTTCGGCAGGGTCCGTCCGATGGCCGGTAGCCGGCCGGCGGAGTGCGGTGCCGGACGTCCGGTGGCGTGCCCGCCTGCCTCGGCGGGGCCGTAGGAGGCCAGCAGCGTGTCGCCGGCGGCCGCGTGCTGCCACCGGCGGGCGAGGCCCGTGGGGAGCGGCTCGGTCGCGACGACCTGGCGCAGCACGCGTTTCGGGGTGCGCGGCAGGTGGTCGAGCACGGCCGCGATGAGCGGCGGGGTCAGCTCGACGTGGTGGCGGCCGGAGGCGGTGAGCTCCTCGGCCAGCGCGGCGGGATCGGTGACGGCGCCGCCGGGCACCAGCCGGAGCGTGGCACCGGCGGCCAGGCTCGCGAAGAGCTGCCCGATGGAGATGTGCGACGTCAACGGGAGGGTCTGCACCACCTGCACGCCGGGCCGGAGGGCGTGATCGCTCACGCGCGCCGACACGGCGGCCAGGAGCGACCGGTGGTCCACGCAGACGATCTCGGCCGAGCCGGCGGTGAGGTACGCCAGGTCGTCCGGTGCCGGCGCCTGCGAGGGGAGTTCGGCGTCCGGTGCCGCGGCCACGAGGTCCGATACGCCCACGACGGCCGAGGCCGGTGGCCGGTCGGCGTCCCCGGAGACCAGCACCACCTTCGCCACGTCCAGCACCCGGCCTGCCCGCGGTGCGGCCGGGTCGACCACCGCGAGCGCGCCGCCGGAGAGCAGGACGCCGGCCACCGCCACCAGCGTTGCGGCGTCGCGTGCCCCGGCCACCGCGACGACGTCGTCCGCGCCCACGCCCGACGCGCGCAACCCGCGTGCGATCACCGCGGCGTCCCGGCGCAGCTCCCGGTAGGTGATCCTGCTCGTGGCGTCCTGGACCGCGATCACGTCCGGGCGGGTCGCGGCGTTGGCCAGCACCCGGTCGCGCAGCGACGTCAGCGGTGCGGGTGCGGGAGCGGCGTTGAACTCGGCCAGCACCCGGCGGCGCAGGTCCTCGCCGAGCGCGTCGATGCCGCGCAGCGGCCGGTCCGGATCGGACAGTCCCTGGTCGAGCACGGCGGTCGTGGCACCGGCCAGCCGCTCCAGCAGGTCCGCGGGCACCACCGCGGAGCGGACCCTGATGCGGTCGTCCACCAGGTGCAGCGTGACGGCGGCATCGTTCTCGCCCGGCGCACCGACCGCGATCGGCACGTGGTCGCCGAGCAAGGCCCGCAACGCCGTCCCGTCGACCCGGTCGTGGTCGAGCACCTCGGCGGTCGTCGTGACGACGGTCGTGAGCCACTCGCGGAAGGTGGCCCCGGGGCGGGCTTGCAGCAGCACCGGCAGCCCGGCCGGCACCGGGTCGCCGCTCATCAGCACGACGGGCGCCCCGGCACCGAACCGGCGCAGCACGAGCGAGACCACGCCGGCCAGCGCCGCCCACCGCAGCAGGGGGTCGCCGCCGGTCACCCGCGCGAGCAGGGCGGCCGTCGCGGGCGGCAGCGGGCGGACGGCTTCGGCGACCGCGGCGGTGACGTCCGGGCGGCCCGTGCCGAGCACGTCCGCGACCTCGTTCGCCGCCGCGGCGAGCGCCTCCCTGCGCAGCGACCAGAACTCGCGGTCGGGAAGCACGGTTTCGGCAGTGGACATGCGCGGTGACTCCTTGCTGCTCAGAACCGGAACTCCGGCGGCGTGGCGGCATCAGGGCGTCGGCGGGGTGAGCCGAAGAGGGTGAACAGGTCGGCGGTGCCCTGCAGGTCGCCGAGCCGGTGCAGCAGCCCGTCGTACTCGTCCAGCCAGGCCTGCACCGTCTCCACCCGGAACAGGTCGACGGCGTACTTCAAACGGGCCTGGAACTCCGCGCCGTATTCGAGGATCGCCATGTTGAGCGGGAACTTGGCGCCCGCGGTGTCGACGTCGAGCAGTTCGGCGGGACCGAGCCCGGCGATGCGGCGCAACGGTGCGAACCCGCTCTGGAAGTTCAGGACGCTGGTGGCGAGCGGAGCCGCGTCGGCGAGCCGCGCGGCCCGCAGGATGTGGTCCGACGGGAGGTCGCGGTGCGCGTGGGCGGCCATCGAGGCTTCCCGCACCGCGGCCAGCAACGAGCTGAACGGTTCCTCGGGTCGCACGTGGACTCGGACCACGATCATGTTGACGTAGTTGCCGATCACCGCCTCGTCGGCGGGCTGCCGGCCGGCCACCGGGGTGCCGACGCCGACGTCCCGCTCGCCGCTGATCTTCCACAGCTGGGCGGCCCACGCGGCGAGCAGCACCATCTGCAACGTGACGCGTTCGGCCTGGGCGAGTCGCTGCAGGCGCGCGGCGAGGCCGGAGTCGATCCGCAGCGGGAGGTGCGCGCCCGCCATGGACAGCGCGGAGGAGGACAGCGGGGCGTCGTCCGTCGGCAGCGGAACCGGGCGCCCGCCGCCGAGGTAGCCGGACCAGAACCGGGTCAGCCGCTGCCCGCGCTCGCCGGCGAGCATCGCCTGCTGCTCGCCGACGAAGTCCCGGTAGCTCCGCGACGACGACGACTGCGGGACGGGCCTGCCGGTCTCCAGTTCCTCGAGCACGATCCGCCACGACCAGCCGTCGAAGAACAGGTGGTGCGCGGTGATCATCAGCACGTGCCGGTGGTGGTCGGCGAACCGGGCCCGCACGAGCTGGAACCGCGTCGGCGGCCGGTCGTGCAGGGGCAGGGGTTCGGCGGCCACCTCCTCCAGCCACGCGACGAGGTCCGCGGTCCCGCCGGTGGCGGTGGTGAGGTCCGCCTCCCGGTGTTCGAGCACCACGGGCACGGACTCGTACGGGTGGATCGTCTGGACGGGACCGTCCGGGGTGTCCTCGAGCGACGCGCGGAACATCTCGTGCCGGCGGACCAGCGCCTCCAGCAGGTCCGCGACCCGGCCGGCGTCCGGTTCGCCGTCCAGCAGGAAGGCGCCTGGCAGGTTGTAGGCGCCCGAGGCCGGCGCGAGCTGGATCGCCGACCAGATCGAGCGTTGCTGGCCGGACAGCGTGGCCGAGGGGCGCTTCTCGGGCACCGGCGGGGGAACGACCTCCCCGGCCTCCTCCGCCACGGCGGCGGCCAGCGCCGCGATGTCGGTGTTGTCGAACAGGTCCAGCACGCCCAGGTCGGTGCCGAACCGCTCGTTGATCCGGTTGATCAGCTGGGTGCCGTTCAGCGAGTTCCCGCCCCGCTCGAAGAAGTCGTCCTCCGGCCGCAACCCCGGTTCCTTGAGCAGCGCGCGGGCGAGGGCGAGCACCGTCTCCTCGACCCCGCCGGAGGGCGCGGTGTCCTCGGGCCCCGGTTCTGGCTCGCCCGACAGGACCGCGGGCCAGCAGGGCTCCGCACCGAGCGCGGCCACGGGGAGTTCGGCGCGGCGCCTCGGCGGCCGCCCGAGAGCGGTCCGCCAGTCGAGTTCGAAGCAGTTGGTGTGCAGGGTGCAGAGCATCTCCTCCGCGGTGCCCGCGGATGTGACGCGCGGTCCGGGCAGCGTCGCCAGCACCCCGGACAACCCGCTGCCCGGTGCCAGGTCGAGCACCGCCACCCCGGCGGTGAACCCGGCGAGCGCCGAGCCGATCCGCTCCCCGTCCGGCGGGGCGAGCGGTGCCGGGTCCCCGGCGGCGGCGAGTGCCTCGGCGAGGGTGCTCTGCCCGCCCACGACCCTGGCCGCCGCCGCACCCGCGCCGTGGGCGAGCACCAGGTCCGGTTCGACCCCGGCGGCGCGCAGGACGGCGTGCAGGCCGACCAGCCGGACGACGTGCCGCTGAGCGGGCGACCACGAGGCCGCCGGGAGGTGCTGTTCGGCCTCGGCGACCACCCGGCCGATCACCGGCCAGGCCGCCGCGGGCACCTCGGGCCCGGCGAGATCGCCGTCGTGCCCGCCGAAGCCGAGCACCAGTGCGGGCGGGGGCCCGCCGGCCGCGACCGGGGCGGACTCCAGCTCGTGGAGCAGCTCGTGCGCGTCGCGGACCACCCGGCCCAGCCGGACCGGCAGGTGTTCCCTGCCCAGCGCGAGGACGTCCGCCGCGGCGGCCAGGTCGAACGCGCCGGGGTCGGCGGCCACCGCGGCCCTCAGCCGTGCGGTCAGATCCCGCAGGCCTGCTTCGTCCCGCGCGGACAGCACGATCACCTGCCGGCCCTCCGGTGCGGGCGGTGTGGGGACCGCAGGAGGCTCCTCGACCACCAGGTGCGCGTTCGTGCCGCTCAGCCCGAAGCCGCTGATGCCCGCCAGGCTGGGCCCGGTCGCCGGCCAGCGCTGACCCGGTCCGGCGATCCGCAACGGCGGGTCGCCGAGCTCGAGCAGCGGGTTGGGGGTCTGGAAGTGGGCGGTCGGGAAGATCTCCCCGGCGCGGAACTGCGCGATGACCCTGACCAGTCCGGCGAACCCCGCCATGGCGCCGAGGTGGCCGAAGTTGCCCTTGACCGAGGAGATCACCGGGCCGGTGTCCCGGTCCGGACGGCCGGCCAGCGCCGTGAGCAGCCCCTGCACCTCGATCGGGTCGCCGATCCTGGTGCCCGTGCCGTGCGCCTCGAAGTAGCCGATGGCGGCCGGGTCGACGTCCGCGTCCCGCCACGCCTTCGCCAGCACCTGCGCCTGTGCGACGGGGCTGGGCGCGGTGAGGCCGTTGCGGCGCCCCGCGTCCTGGTTCACCGCGCTGCCCCGGATCACCGCGTGCACGGTGTCCCCGTCCCGCAGGGCGTCCGCGAGCCGCTTGACGACGACGAACCCGCCGCCCTCGCCCAGCGCCGTGCCGTCCGCGGCCGCGTCGAACGGGCTGCACCGGTCCGCGGGCGACAGCACACCGAGCCCCTCCCCGGCCGCGGTCCGCTGGGGAGGCGTGCCGAGCAGCAGCGTGAAGCCGCCGACGAGCGCCACCTCGGTCTCACCGCGCGCCAGCTTGCACCGCGCTTCGTGGAGCGCGACCAGGAACGACGAGCAGGAGGTGTCGACCACCAGAGCGGGACCGTGCAGGTCGAGGTGGTAGGCGACCCGGCCGGCGGCGTAGGCCAGCATGCTGCCGGTGAACGCGAGACCGTTCGCCTGGTCGGCCTCGGGGAGGAGGTCGAACAACGTCGGGTGCGGCCCGCCGAACGCCGCCACGAGCACCGCGACGTCCCGGCCGCGCAGCTCGGCGGGGGAGTAGCCCGCGTTGCCGACGGCCCCGACCGCGTGCCGGAGCATGTGCCGCTGCCGGGGGTCGATCAGCTCCGCTTCGGCGCGGGACAGGCCGAAGTACCGGTGGTCGAACCCCGTCACGTCGGTCAGCCAGGCGACGTGCCGGTCCTGTTCGGACACCGTGACACCGGTGATCGCGGCGCGGCCGGGTGGCAGCGGTCCCTGGCAGCTCGTCCCCTTGCGCAGGACCTCGGTGAGCCCGTCCAGGTCGCCGCACCGGGGCAGCTCGAACGAGAGGCCGATGACCGCGACGGCGTTGTCGGCCGGGGGAGGTGTCATGGGTTTCGTCCTCACAGCTCGACCACGGGGACCGCGGGGGCGGCCGGCGCGTGCGGGCGGCCGCCGGTCTCCAGCACCGACGCCAGCTCCGCGATGCTGGGATGCGCGAAGAGGGTCGCGATGCCGATGGCGGGAAAACTGCGGCGCAGCTTGCCGAAGACCGCCAGCAGCTTGAACGAGTCGCCACCGATCTCGAGGAACCGGTCGTTCCTGCCGATCCCGGTGCGCCCGAGCACCGCGGACCAGATCTCGGTGATCTGCCGTTCCACGTCGGTCCTGGGCAGCTCGGTCCGCACGGTGGCCGGCTGCTCGGCCTCGGCCGCGGCCCGCAGCGCCTCGACGTCGGCCTTGCCGTTGGGACCCAACGGGATGCTCGTCACGACGTGCATCCGGCTCGGGACGAGCGCGGCGGGCAGCGTGCCGTGCAACCGGCCGGCGAGATCGGCCGGCCGCACGGCGCCGACGACGTAGGCGACCAGTTCCAGCGGCGCGTCGGGCACCTGCCGGACGCCGGCGGCGACGGCCTGCCGCACACCGGGCAGCGCGAGCAGCGCCGCTTCGACCTCGGCGGGCTCCACCCGGTTGCCCCGGATCTTCAGCTGCCGGTCGGCCCTGCCGAGGAACTCCAGCGATCCGTCGTGACTGACCAGCAGGTCGTCGGTGCGGTACGAGCGAACGGCGCCGTCCGTGCCGAACCTGGTCCCGGTGAGTGCCGCGTCGCCCCGGTAACCGCGGGCCACGCAGGTGCCGCTGACCGTGAGCACACCCGCGGTTCCCGGTGCGGCCTCGCGCCCGTCCCGGCCGGTCAGCCGGATCGTGACGCCGCGCAGCGGGTGACCGACCGGTATCCGCTCGCGTGCGAGATCCGCCTCCGTCACGCGGTGCATGAGGACGGCGACGGTGGTCTCGGCGGGGCCGTAGCTGTTGTAGACGGCGAGATCGGGCCGCGCGGTCAGCACCGCGGCGGCCAGGCGGGGCGGGAACGGCTCGCCCGCCACGAGCAGCAGGCGTGAGGGCAGCAGGCCGCCCAGGTCCGTCTCGCTCGCGAGCACCTCCAGGTGCGACGGCGTGAACTTGAGGCACGCCACCGGATGCGCCTGAAGCTCGGCGGCGAACGCCGCGGCGTCGAGCGTGGTCTCCCGGTTGTAGACGTCGAGCCGGGCACCCGACAGCAGAGCCCCGTACACGCACGTCTTGCCCAGGTCGGCCGCGAAGGTCGTCGTGATCCCGTAGCTGTCCGGCGCCTGCGGGGCGATCTCCTGGGAGAACGCCGCGCAGTAGTCGAGCAGCGCGCCGTGCTCGACCTCCACCGCCTTCGGCGTGCCCGTCGAGCCCGACGTGAGCACCAGGTAGGCGAGATCCGTCGTGCCCAGGTCGTCCGGGGGGACGTAGGGAGCGGACGGCTTCTCGTCGTCCAGCACGCACGAGGGGACCGTGGCCGCCGCCGGCCGCCGGTGGTTCGCCCGATCCGTCAGCACGGCGCTCGCACCCGTCGCGGCGAGCACGGACGCGACGTGCGGATCCGGGTCGCTCGGTTCGACGTGCACGTAGGCCGCGCCCGCGGCCATCGTGCCCAGCGCGGCGA